>JAPKDO010000415.1 GCA_028822535.1 Acidimicrobiales bacterium | reverse complement strand
CGTCGGCCTCGCCGCCGCCGCTGGTGACGGTGAGGACGACCCAACCGAGAACCACGACTGCGGCGGCGCCAGCGAGCATGGCGGTGGTGCGATTCATCTTCTCACTCTCGCCATGCTCGACAATCCTATGACAGCGTGTACCACCAACGAATGCTCGCCCACCCGCGCGGACATCGGCAAGTCACCGATGACGCCACCCTCGGCACCGGGGCGCAGAACACCTGCGCACATGCGCCTGGCGTCTCGCACTTTCTGCGACGGCCTGTACCAGTTACGGTGGCTCGGCGATGCTGGGGTCGAAGTCATTGCCGCGCATGGTGGTAGCCGCCACGGTCCTCGTCGCGCTCGGTCTCGTGGTCGCGGCCGCAGCATGGGGGCCCGCTGCGGACACCGCCGGTCCGGCGGAGACGATCACGCAGACGCCGGAGCCGCGTGCGCCTGACTCATCGACTACGACAACCGACCGTGGCGCACCGGAACCGGCGGCTGCGGTCACCGCGCCAACGCTCCCGCCGATCTCGCTGCCGGACACGACGCCACTGACCGTTGGATCCCAGCGTCTCGACGGTCCCGTGCAGGTCGTAGACGCCGGCGGAATCGTCGTCCACGAGCGTCTCGCACCATTCATCAGCACACTGCTGGCGCAAGCAGACATGGACGGAGTCGCCCTGGAGGGCTCGGGCTACCGGGACATCGCGGCGCAGCGACGACTCCGCGCCGCGAATTGCCCAAACCCCGTGCGATCCGCACCCGGCGATTGCAGCCCACCCACGGCCCTGCCGGGAACGTCGCTCCACGAATCCGGCCTGGCCATCGACTTCACCAGCGACGGCGAGCTCATCACCGATCCGGAGACACCGGCCTACCGACTCATCGCAGCGAATGCAGGCTGGCTCGGACTCCGAGTGCATCCCGAGGAGCCGTGGCACTGGTCCTACCGGCCGTGACGATGCGTAGGTCGGAGTACGAGTGCTGCACCGGCGACGAGTTCTCCGATGGCCAGTGTGCGAGTCAACTGAGGCCGATCCGCGAAGGGACGCATCACGTCTCGCCACCATGCAGGTCCAGCCAGCCATCGTTGAACGTGGCGCCGGGGGATCGCTGCGCCGACGAATCCGTCGCCGATCAAGATGATGCCCACAATTTCTCTTGCTCGCGTTCCCACTGGTTCTCCTCGTGTTGACCGAGTACACGTTGTAACACTCTGGAGGCGTTCCCGCCGCCCCTTCCATTGGGGGTTCCGACCGCTCGGCTGAGCAACTCAGAGGACCGTCAGGATCGCGAATGTTGCTGCATTGAACCCGGCATGGACGCAGATCGCAGATCCGATCCGCCCAGTCCGTACCACCGCTCCGGCGAAGACCAGGCCCGCCAGGGTGAGACCGGCAAATTGCAACGGCTGGAAGTGTGTGGCACCGAAGACCACCGAGGAGGCGGCCACGGCCACAGTGGTGTTCCATCGATACCGCATCGCCTCGAGCAACAACCCGCGAAAGAAGAGCTCCTCGACGACGGGGGCGACCACGACCACCCCGAGCCCCATGGCGACGAGTCCACCACCGGTGAGACCCGAGAGCAGATCCTCTGCCGGTGCCGACAAGTCGTCCTCATCGAAGAATCCACGGAACGGCAGGTACAGCAGTGGGAGGAGCACGAACTGTGTGGCTGCGCCGACCATTGCACCCACCGGGATGTCGAACCATCGAACTGTCCGCGCGAGCGGCTTCGCCGGCTCGCCGCCAGGCGCCTGGGACCCGTCGAAGATGACAACGGCGACAAGGACTGTCCAGAAGCCGGCTTGGCCGGCGAGGAGCGCGACAACACTCCCGTCATCGCCGGCAGCTACGGCGCCCGCCGCCCCGGTGAACGAGGCGACGACCACCGCGGCGACATAGCCAGCACAGATCTGCAGGATCGTCAGCGATGACCGATTCGATCGAGCACCCGAATCGTTCTCTGGCCTCGTCTGACCCTCAGGAGAGCCCGATCCTCGGCCCACCGGATCAGACCGCCACGACCGTGCCGGTCATGTTCGGATGCGCGTCGCAGACGAACCCGTACTCGCCCGGCTCGGCGATGGTGAAGTTGAGTGTCTGGGTGACTACGCCGTTCTCGAGTTCCGTCCTCGGGTCTCCCGGCGACCGAATGTGAAGATTGTGCGGGATCCCACCGTCGCGGTTCTCGATGGTCGCGACCACCCGCTCCCCCACCGGAACAGTGATGCGATCGATGTCCCACTTGACGTCCTCGGCCACGATCGTGAACTCGGTGACTGGCTGGTCTCGTTCAGAGTCTTGCCCGGCACTCGCGTCGTCGCCGCAGGCGGCAAGGACGAGCGCGGCAAAGGCACCCCCGCCGAAACGGATCGCCGCTCGGCGCGAGACGCCGAAGGCGGCTTCGCCGGACCAGGTCGAGTCAGCTTCTTCGATCATGTGGTACAGCGTGTCGCAGTTGGTTGGCTCATCGCCAATCGTCCAGTTCGAGGGCGGAGATCGGCGCGATCTCCCCTGCCGCCGCAACTTGGTCGCCTGACCATCCTCGCTCGAGCAGCGCGTCAGCGACGACGCGCTCGGATGAATCCAACGACACCGGCGATCACGATCACGAGAAGCAGTACACCCGCCACGAGTCCTCCGACGCCACCGCTGTCGTCTCGAACCGGCGTCTCCTCGGCACTATCCACGAGCGCGAACGTCTCGGTCACAAGCGTCCGCTGTCCGTGACATCGTCTACGTCTGGATCGGAC
>JAPKDO010000078.1 GCA_028822535.1 Acidimicrobiales bacterium | reverse complement strand
GCGAGCAGCAGGCCCGACACAGCGATGAGGCGACGTTCGCGCCGATCGGGCCGGGCGCGACGCAACGACAGCAGACCGACGACCGGAACGGCCAGCACCGTTCGCCACATCCCGATCGCCAAGGCCGGGGCCGCGGCGAAGCGGATGAGCGGTCCCGACGTCGATATCGCGAGGACAGCCACCCCCAGGACGACGAAGTCGACCGGCGCTGCGGACGGCGGCGCTGGTCGAGGTTCGGCGGTCATCGGCCAGAGGCTCGCACAGCACCTCGGCACGACCCAACCGTTTGGACGCGGACTACGGTCGGAGGCGATCCAGGGGGACGCACACCATGACCGCGATCGATGCCACCGAAGCGCCGACGTTCAACCCGTTCGAGGCGGGGTATGCCGAGAATCCGTACGACCAGTTCGCTCGGTTGCGCGATGCCGGCCCCGTCCTGCCCAGCCCGGTCGGTGGCTGGCAACTCTTCGCCTACGACGACTGCTTCCGACTGCTGCGGGAGCCGGGCACGAGCGTCGAGGACGGGAACATCACCGACGACCGCACGATGCGTGACGAGGCGTTCGATCGGGTGGCCGAGGAACTGGGGATCGACCGATCAGACAACCGGTCGATCCTGAACATCGACCCACCGGACCACACCCGTCTGCGCAAGCTGGTCGCCCGCGTCTTCACACCCCGGGCGATCGAGCGGCTGCGACCTGAGGTCCAGTCTCTCGTCGAGTCGGCGATCGCCGACCTCGACCCCGGCGATGCGTTCGACCTGATCGAGACCGTCGCCTTCCCGCTCCCCTTCCAGGTCATCTCGCACATGCTCGGCATGCCCGAGGGCGACACCGACCAGCTGCGCGACTGGTCCCACCAGCTCGCAGGCACGCTCGACCCCATCCTGTCGGAGGACGAGCTACGGGATGCCATGCACGCAGCCGAGAAGATGCGGGCCCATCTGACCGAGGTGATCGCATGGAAGCGCGCCAACCCCGCCGACGACCTCCTCAGCGGCATGATCGAACAGTCCGACGACGGGGACGCACTGACCGACGTCGAACTCCTCGACCAGGTGGTGCTCATCTTCATCGCCGGCCACGAGACGACGGTCAACCTCATCGGGAACGGCACCCTCCAGCTCCTCCGACACCCCGACCAGCTCGAGCGTCTGCAGAGCGACCCCTCGCTCATCGGCGGCGCGGTCGAGGAGTGTCTCCGGTTCGACCCGCCGGTACAGATGACTCGGCGGATCACCATGGCGCCGTTCGAGGCGGCAGGACACACGATCGACCCGGGAACGTTCGTGATGGCGATGACCGCAGCCGCCAATCGCGACCCGGCCCGCTGGGGCGACGACGCCGACGAGTTCGACATCGCCCGCGAGGGGTCGAACCACCACTTGAGCTTCGGCTCCGGCGTGCATCACTGCCTCGGCGCAGCGTTGGCCCGGATGGAAGCCCAGGTGGCCATCGGCACGCTCGTCGAACGCTTCCCGTCGCTGGCAATGGCCGGCGACCCGGTACACAACGGCCGCGTCGTGCTGCGCGGCCTCGACGCCCTCCCGCTCCGAGCCTGACCCGACCGCTAACGCTCCCGAAAGCCAGGCTCGGTCCACCACGGGTGGTGGGGTGGCATGTCGGTGCTCACCGTGTCGGCGAACTCGGCCGGTCGCTTCTCGAGGAACGAGACAACGCCCTCTCGGGCATCGGCGCTCTTGCCGAGGTAGGCGATCCCGGGCGAATCGACCTCGTGCGCTGCCATCGGGTGTGACTCGCCCAGCATCCGCCAGAGCATGGCCCTCGTCAGGGCGATCGACACCGCGGACGTGCTGTCGGCGATCTCCCGAGCGATCTCCTGCGCCGCTGGCAGGAGGTCGTCGGGCTCGTGCAACGAGCGGACCAACCCACCGGCGAGCGCCTCGTCGGCGCCGAACACGTTGCCTCGATAGCACCACTCGGCGGCCTGGCTGATCCCCACGAGGCGGGGCAGGAACCACGACGAGCACGCCTCGGGGACGATCCCCCGCCGAGCGAACACGAAGCCGAACTTGGCCGCCGTCGACGCCAGGCGGATGTCCATCGGCAAGGTCATCGTCGCTCCCACCCCGACGGCGGCCCCGTTGATCGCTCCGATCACCGGCTTCGTGCAGTTGAAGATCCTCAGGGTCAACAGGCCCCCTTCGTCCCGGTGCTCCATCGGGTCGGGTGCGGCGCCCGACACCGCGCCGCCCTCGCCGGCGGCGTCGGTGTTGAACGTGTCCCCGCCGCCGCCGAGGTCGGCGCCGGCACAGAAGCCCCGGCCACGACCGGTCACGATCACGACACGGACGTCGTCGTCCGCGTCGATCCGGTCGAACGCGTCGCACATCTCCACCTGCATCCGTACGGTGAACGCGTTGAGCCGATCGGGTCGATCCAGGGTGATCGTCGCGATCCGTTCGGCGACGGTGTAGTCGATCGTGTCGTAGGACGTCATGCGGGCATCGTGGCACTGCAACACCGGGTGGCGCGCACCGGTCCGGCTGCTGCGCCCGCCGCCGGCTCCGAGTCCGCTGCGACCCGCGGCGATTCGCGGAGATTCTCGGAAAAACAGCTCAAGTTCTCTTGTCGGCACGGCGATGACTCCAGGGAGCGCACTGGCGGCTCGCAGCTTCCTCCCTACTCCCGACGCTGCGACTCGTCGGCGCACTCGTCCGCCGGTGAGGCGGTCGGCAGCCCTCCCTCTCCCGCTCGTCCGATCGTCTCACCGGCTCTTCTCCACCGCCGAGCGCCGAGGCGCTCAGAGCAGCGTCTTGACGAGGACCGAGCCTGCGCCGAGCACCGAGACCCCGAGAACTGCTGTGCGCGTGTGTCCGGCGTCGAGGCGACGAGCCCCGAGGGTGGACGCGACGAAGCCGGCCACGATGCCCGGGACTTGGAGCAGGCTGAGCCGCAGTGACTCGGCGCCGAACTCGCCGGCGACCACCAGCGCTCCGACGCTCAGGAACGAGCCGACCAGGAAGAATCCTGCGAGCGTTCCCCGCATCCGCCGCCCGTCTTCGTTCGCGTACAGCATCGCCATCGGCGGCCCGCCGATCGACGTGGTCGTGGCCATGAATCCCGACAGCGCGCCGGCGCCGAGGAGTCGGGAGGACGTCGGCCGGAGGTGCACGCCCGTCGCCGAGATCGCCACCGCCACGAGGACGAGGACGGCGAAGAGGACCGCCAGAGAGCGGTCGGGAAGATATGCCACGGTGAGCGCTGCCACGATGGTCGCAGGCACCCGGCCGATCAGTGCCGTCCTGACCTCGCCCAGGTGCACCCCGTGTCGGTCGCGGATGAGCATGAGACCGGTCAGCACGGTCGCGCCCAGAATTGCGGGCCCGGGCACCAAGCGATCGTCGACGAATGCCATCGCCGGGGCTGCGATCAGGTTGTGGCCGAAACCCACCGATCCCTGCACGAATGCTCCGGTCATCGTCGCGACGACGATGAGAGCGATGCCCCAACCGCTCACGACGCTGACGTCGATGTGGCGGTGGCGCCGCTGGCCTGGGATGTCCAGGTGTCGTACAGCGCCCGGTAGCGGCCGTCGAGGGCGAGGAGCTCGTCGTGGCTCCCCAACTCCGCCAGCCGGCCGTCGTGGATCACTGCGATGCGGTCGGCGCGCATCGCCGTGGCGAGACGGTGGGCGATGATGATCGCCGTCCGCCCCTCGAGCACGACGTCGAGCGCCGCCTCGATCCGCGTTTCGCTGGCGAGGTCGAGGTTCGACGTCGCCTCGTCGAGGACGAGCACCCGGGGCCGTGCCAGGAACGCCCGTGCGAGGGCGAGCAGCTGACGTTCGCCCGAGCTCAGCGACGAGCCGCGCTCGTGGATGACCTGATCGAGGCCCTCGGGTTGGCGTTCGACCAGGTCTCGCAGCCCGACAGCGTCCACGGCGTCCCAGAGCTCGGTGGCGGCGGCATCGCCGGATCGAAGTCGTGGCGCGGCGAAGGCGAGGTTGTCGCGGATCGAGCCGGCGAACAGGAACGGTTCCTGGGGAACCACGCCGATCTGACGTCGCACCGATGCGAGCGTGACATCTCGGAGGTCGTGTCCATCGATACGGACCGCTCCCTCGACCGGGTCGTAATACCGGTTCACCAGCTTCGCCACCGTCGACTTGCCGGCCCCGGTCTCTCCGACGAATGCCACGGTCTCGCCGGCGGCGATCGACAACGACAGGTCATGGAGGACGGTGACGTCGGGCCCGTAACCGAAGGTGACGTGGTCGAGTTCGATCGCCCCCTCCATCGTCGGGAGGTCCGGCGCTCCTTGGGCCTCTGGCACCGAGGGATCCGTCGCGAAGAGCTCCGACAGTTTCCGCACCGCCGATCGACCTTGTTGGTACGTGTTGTAGAGCTGTACGAGCTGTTGGATCGGTGCGAAGAACATCGTCAGGTAGAGGAAGAACGCCGCCAACTCGCCCACGCTGAGGTCGCCGCGACTCACGAGCCACCCCCCGAGGCCCAGCAGGAGCGCTTGGGCGAGGTAGCCCAACAGCTCCGTCGACGGGCCGTAGACCGCTCCGATGACGGCGGTCTCGTCGTTGGCGTCACGATGCTCGCCGAGGACGTTGTCGTGGGCGACCACATTGCGTTTCGCCCGGTTCGTCGCAGTGACGATGCGGATGCCGGCGAGGTTCTCCTGCAGATCCGACATCACGTCGGCGATGCGGTCGCGCACCGCCAAGAACGCTACGTCGGACGCCTTCCGGAACCAGAGCGTCAGCGCCAGCATCACGGGCACGACGCCCAGGAACAGCACCAGCGCGAGGGTCGGGCTGACGACGAACAACACGACCGTGACGATCGCCAGGGTGAGGAACTGGACGAACATGTTGACCAGCCCGTCTTGGAACAGGGCGGTCAACGAGTCGATGTCGCTCGTCATGCGGGTCATCAGGACGCCGCCCTTCTCGGCGGTGAAGAAGCTCAGCGACAGTCGTTGGAAGTGGGAGAAGATGCGGATGCGCAGCGTTTCCATCAACGACTCGCCCACCCGGCCTGTCCACGCCACGCGTGCAGCCGAGAACACGGTGCCGACGACGACGGTCGCGACGTAGATCCCGGCGATCATGACCAGCGCGTCCTGGTCCCCCGGCACGATGCCCCGGTCGATCGCCTCGCCCGTGAGGAACGGTCCTGACGTCACCATCAGCGTCTCGAGCACGACGAGCACGAACGCCCCGACGACGGCATTGCGCTTCTCGCCGACGAAGCGCCAGAGGGTGAACGGGCGACGGTCCCACGTGGCCTGCGAGAACTCGACCGCTGGCACCTCGTGGTCCGGTTCCGTGTCGAGCAAGTCGTCGACGCGGTCCTGCAGTTCTTGTGGGACCCCAGCGAACGGCAGCCCAGTGGCGCCGGGATTCGCGAACGGCGACCCCGCGGGAGGCCCGAAGCCGCCCATCAGACGTCGGCTCCTTCGTCCGCTTCCGGTGACTCCACCGAGGTGGCGAGCACCTCGCGATAGTGCGGCTCGGAGGACAGCAACGCCGCGTGCGTGTCGAATGCGAGGACCCGGCCACCGTCGATCAGGGCGACGCGATCCGCCAGTGCGATCGTGGACAATCGGTGCGCGATGACGATCGTCGTCCGGTGCTCCGCCAGACGCTCGATCGCCTCGTGGATCTCAGCCTCGACGCGTACGTCGACGGCGCTCGTGGCGTCGTCGAGGATCAGCACCGCCGGGTCGGCGAGGAGTGTGCGGGCGATGGCGATCCGTTGGCGCTGGCCGCCGGAGAGCGTGTAGCCACGCTCACCGACGATCTCGTCGTAGCCGTGATCGAGGTCGGTGATGAAGCCGTGGGCGTTGGCCGCCGTCGCCGCTGCGATGACTTCGTCGCGGGTGGCGTCGGGGCGGGCATAGGCGATGTTGTCGGCGATGGACGCCGAGAAGAGGAATGGCTCGTCGGTCACCATCCCGACGTGATGACGGATCGACGCCATGGCGAGGTCGCGGACGTCGTGGCCATCGATGCGGACCGAGCCGTCGTCCACGTCGTAGAAGCGGAGCAGCAACCGGGCGATGGTGCTCTTGCCCGACCCGGTGCCGCCGACGATCGCCACCGTTTCGCCCGGCTCGACGTGCAGGTCGAAGCCATCGAGGACGTCCCGGGTGTCGTACCCGAACCGTACGAGATCGAGGTCGACTCGCCCGACCGGGTCGACCAGGTCGATCGCACCAGCGCGGTCCGCGATCTCGGCCTCGGTGTCGAGGATCTCGAAGATGCGGCCGGCCGATGCCGCCGCCCGCTGGCTCATGATCATGAAGAACCCGAGCATGCGGAACGGCGCCTGGAGCAGCAGCACGTAGGACGAGAACGTGATGATCGTGCCGACGGTGACCTGACCGTCGATCGCCAGATAGCCGCCGTAGAGCAGGGTGAGCGCCATACCCAACCGAGGGAGATTCTCCATCAGGGGCGCGTAGGTCGCTCGGGAATCGGCCACCTTCACGGCCGACCACCGGAGTCGCCGGGCCTGCTCGGCGAGCTGCTCGATCTGGCGCTCCTCCCCCGCGAACGCCTTCACGACCCGGACTCCGGTGACGTTCTCCTCGACGGTGGTCGCGACGTCGGCCAGGCGCCCCTGGACGATCCACGAGAGCGGGAACATCTGATTCCGTAGCTTGACCCCGAACACGTACACGAGCGGGAGGGTCGACACGGCGACCACGGTGAGGAGCACGTGCTTCGTGAGCATGAAGGCAAATGCCAGGACGAAGGTCAAGCTCATCATGGCCATGAACGGAGCGAATGCGAGCAGCATCTGGACCGCACGGATGTCGCTGTTGGCGCGCGACACGAGCTGTCCCGTCTGGACCTTGTCGTAGAACCCGTGCGACATCCGGGCGAAGTGCCGGAACATCAGCGACCGCAGGTCGAACTCGATGGCGTAGGCGAACTTGTAGAGCCGACTGCGGTAGCCGAACGCGAACACCGCCCGGGTCACGGCGAGCACGAGTAGTGTGGCGACCCACATCGGCACCCGGTCTCCATCGGCACGGATCTCGTCGATGCCTGCGCCGACGACCGCCGGGATCGCCACGTTGCTGAACAGGGCGACCGACGCCATCGCCATGGCGATCAGGAACGATCGCTTGTGTCCCAGGACCACCGGCTGCATACGCCGAATCCAGCCGAGTTCGGCGTCGGGGTGGACGCGCCCGGCCGGCGGGTCGTAGTGCGCCTCGGGTGGTTTCGGTTCGAACTCGCCGGCGGGAGCATCGACGTCGAACTCCACAGCATCCTCGCCGGGCGAGACCTCGGTCACCCGGTGGGTCTCACACGTCGAGGAAGCGGGAGACCGCGAATGCGGAGCCGAGAGCGCCGATGGCGACGCCGGCGAAGAGGATCACGAACGCCGTGAACTGGAACTGACCGCTGTCGACCTGGAACCCGGAGAACAGTTCGAACCGACGATCGCCGGCGATCGAACCGAGTCCGGACCGGACGACGAAGGCGATGCCGAGCGCCATCACCGACCCGAGGAAGCCCTGCATCACGCCTTCGAGCATGAACGGGATTCGGATGAACCAGTTGGTGGCGCCGACGAGCTTCATGACCTCGATCTCACGACGCCGGGCGAACATCGCCATGCGGATCGAGTTGAGAACCAGCAGGGCGGCGCAGACGACGAGCACGCCGGCGACGAGGCCCGAGATGATCTGGAACAGCCGGGAGAGGTCTTGGATCGTCCGGATGGTGTCGGTGGCCGCCACCACCTCACGAACGCCGGGCTGGGCGTCGAACGCGGTCTTCAGACCGTCGATCGTCTCGGGCGACTTGTCGGTCGGCACGACGCGAAAGCTCGTGGGCAAGTCCTCGGGACTCACGGTCTCGACGATCTGAGGTGAGTCGGCGAAGAGGTCCTTGAACTCCTCGAACGTCTCGTCGGTGTCGACGAAGGAGAAGTCGTCGACCTGGGGCGAGTCGTCGAGCGCCCGCTCGACGGCATCGGTCTGGTCGCCGGACGCGGCGGGTTGGAGGAACACGATGATCTCGATGCCCCCCTCCCAACGGGCCGTGGCGTTGCCGACGGCGTCCTGGATCAGCAGCGCCGCACCCACGAGGGACAGCGAGACGAAGACGGTGAGGACGGACGCGACGGTGAGGGAGAAGTTGCGGACCAGGTTGGTCCCCGTCTCCCGGACGACGTAGTCGAGCTTGAGTGCCATGGTCGAAGTCTTCCTCCGGCCTACTCGTACACGCCGCGGTGCTGATCGCGGATGATCGCGCCGCGGTCCAGCTCGATGACCCGTCGACGCATCGTGTCGACGATGGAACGGTCGTGCGTGGCCATCACGACGGTGGTGCCGGTGCGGTTGATGCGATCGAGCAGACGCATGATGCCCACGGACGTCGCGGGATCGAGGTTGCCGGTCGGCTCGTCCGCCAACAGGATCAGCGGCCGGTTGACGAACGCCCGGGCCACCGACACCCGCTGCTGCTCACCACCGGAGAGTTCGTGGGGGAAGCTCTTGACCTTCTTGGACAGGCCCACCAGTTCGAGGATCGCCGGGACCTGCGACTGGATCACATGCTTGGGACGGCCGATCACCTCGAGGGCGAACGCCACGTTCTCGTAGACCGTCTTGTTCGACAGGAGCTTGAAGTCCTGGAAGACCGAGCCGATGTTGCGGCGCAGGTATGGGACCTTCCACGAGCTGAGGTCGAGGATGTCCTTGCCGGCCACGAAGATGCGGCCCTGCTCGGGTCGCTCCTCACGGTTGACGAGCCGCAGGAATGTCGACTTGCCCGAGCCCGATGCTCCCACGAGGAACACGAACTCGCCCTTGTCGATGTTGACGTCGGCGTCACGAAGGGCGGGGACATCGCCTTTGTACGTCTTGGTGACGTTCTCGAGCTTGATCATGGACGGTGCGGCGCGCTCTCACGAGACGAGGGACGGGACAACCCGGGAAACGGTACCAACGGGCCTCGGCATTCTGGGTGACACCCCCGGTTCGACGGGTCTGCCACCTTCATTGCGATCAGGTTACGAACGATACCGTGGGTCAGGCGTCATCGCCGAGTTCCTGGGTCCGCACCCACCCCAGGTACGCCTCCATGAACGGGTCGAGGCCGCCGTCGAGCACGGTCTCGACCTGGCCGACCTCGAACTCGGAGCGAAGGTCCTTGACCATCTGGTACGGCTGCATGACGTAGGACCGGATCTGGGAGCCGAAGCCGACCGAGCGCTGTTCGCCACGGATCGAGTTGAGTTCGTCCTCACGCTTCTGACGCTCGAGATCGGCGAGCTTGGCCTTGAGCATCACCATGCAGCGGTCCTTGTTCTGATGCTGCGACCGCTCGTTCTGGCACGACACCACGATCCCCGTGGGCAGGTGCGTGACCCGCACGGCCGAATCGGTCACGTTGACGTGCTGACCGCCGGCACCGGACGACCGGTACACGTCGATGCGCAGGTCCTTCTCGTCGACCTCGACGTCGGTCTCGGCCTCATCGAGCAGCGGGACGACCTCGAGCGCGGCGAACGCAGTCTGACGCTTGCCCTGGGCGTTGAACGGGCTGATGCGCACGAGGCGGTGCACGCCGTGTTCGGACCGCAGCCACCCGTACGCGTAGCGGCCCCGCACGAGGAAGGTCGCAGACGAGATCCCGGCTTCCGTGCCCTCGGTGACCGCCTCGATCTCGGTGTCGAACCCGTGGCCGTCGGCCCAGCGCAGGTACATGCGCAACAACATGTTCGCCCAGTCGGAGGCATCGGCCCCGCCCTCGCCGGAGTGGAGCTCACAGATGGCGTCGCGTTCGTCGTACTCACCGGAGAACAGCGACCGGAGTTCGATGCGGTCGAGGGCCGCGGCGATGGTGACGATCGCCTCGTCGACCTCGGGCTCGAGCGAGTCGTCGCCCTCCTCGCGCCCCATCTCGGCCAGCGTCTCGGCGTCCTCGACCTGGGCGATCAGCCCGTCGTACGCGCCGAGGTCGTCGGTGACTGCGGACAGCTCGGCGTTGACCTGCTTGGCGCGCTCCTGGTCGTCCCACAGGTCGGGCCGTCCGGCCTCGGTCTCGAGCTGGGGCAGGCGGGCACGCAACTCGTCGATGCGCAGGTAGGTCTGCGCCTCGTCGAGGCGGCGCCGCAGCTCGCGGAGGTCGTCGGAGAAATCACGCATGGAGACAGGCACGCTACGCCGGGTTCAGGCCTTGCCATGGCAGAGCTTGAACTTCTTGCCGCTACCACAGGGGCAGGGCGCATTGCGCGGGGTCTTGTCCCAGTCCGACTTCACGACCGGCTCGTTCGACGCTGGAGTCGATTCCTCGACCGGCTTGGGCGGTGCGCCCTCGGCACCGGCCAGTGACGACAGGTCGCGCTTGCCGGCGGAGGGATCGGCGGGGCCGGACGTCTCCATGTTCGACACGGCCGGCTCGTCGCCGGACAACTTGAACGAGGTACCCACGGCCGGCGCGGCAGGAGACTGCTGCTGCTCTTCTGGGGCCTTGACCTGCACGTGCATGACGTAGCGGACCAGGTCGCGGTCGATCCGAGAGACCATGCCCTCGAACATCTCGTAGCCCTCGCGCTGCCACTCGGTGAGGGGGTCGCGCTGGCCCATGGCCCGGAGGTTGATGCCCTCGCGGAGGTAGTCCATCTCCTGGAGGTGCTCGCGCCAGGCGGTGTCGATGATGCGCAGCATGACCTGACGCTCGACCTGACGCATGACGTCTTCGCCGAGCTCGGACTCGCGGTTCTCGTACCGGGTCAGCGCCTCGTCGACCAGGATCTCGTACACCTGGTCCGACGTGTCGGCGCCGGCCAACTGGTCCTCGGTGATCTCGCTCGGCCAGTACTCGCCGACGGCGGTGACCAGGCCATCGAGATCCCACTCCTCGCTGAAGTCCGCGACGCAGTACGTCGAGACCAAGGACTCGACCGCTTCGGGCAGGTACTTGTCGACGATCTTGGCCCGCAGGTCGGTCTTGTCGAGGATCTGGTCGCGCAGCTCGTAGATGACCTTGCGCTGCTCGTTGAGGACCTCGTCGTACTTGAGGACGTTCTTGCGGATCTCTGCGTTCTTCTGCTCGACCGTCTGCTGTGCGCGCTCGATCGCCTTCGTGACCATCTTTGCCTCGAGCGGCACGTCGTCGGGCAGCGCCCGACCCATGACCGCGTTGACGGCGCCCGTGGCGAACAGGCGCATCAGGTCGTCTTCGAGCGAAAGGTAGAACCGGCTCTCGCCCGGGTCGCCCTGGCGGCCGGAACGGCCGCGGAGCTGGTCGTCGATCCGGCGCGAGTCGTGCCGTTCGGTGCCGAGCACGTAGAGGCCGCCGAGTTCCAGCACCTTCTGCCCCTCGGCCTTGGTCTCGGTCTCGTAGCGCTCGAGGAGCTTCTCGTAGCGCTTCTGGTCCTCGGGCTCGAGCGAATCGGGGTCGAGGCCCTCGTTGCGCATGTCCTGCTTGGCGAGCAGCTCGGGATTGCCACCGAGGAGGATGTCGACGCCACGGCCGGCCATGTTCGTGGCCACTGTGACCGTGTGCAGACGACCGGCCTGGGCGACGACGTCGGCCTCACGGAACTGCCGGTCGGGCTTGGCGTTGAGGACCTGATGCGGGATCCCACGCTTGTCGAGGACGCTGGAGACGATCTCGGACGTGGCCACCGACGCCGTGCCGACGAGCACCGGCTGACCGGCCTCGTAGCGCTCGGCCACATCGGCGGCGACACCGTCGAACTTGCCGTCGAGCGACTTGTAGATCAGGTCGCCCTCGTCCTTGCGGATGAGCGGGAGGTTCGTCGGGATCGGGACGACCTGGAGGGAGTAGGTGCCCGCGAGTTCGGCGGCCTCGGACGTGGCCGTACCGGTCATCCCGGCCAACTTGTCGTACATACGGAAGTAGTTCTGGAGGGTGACCGTCGCGAGCGTCTGGTTCTCCTCCTTGATGTTCACGCCTTCCTTGGCCTCGACCGCCTGGTGGAGGCCCTCGGACCACCGGCGGCCGTCGAGGACACGACCCGTGAACTCGTCGACGATCTTCACCTCGCCGTCGACGACGATGTAGTCCTTGTCGCGGCGGAACAGTTCCTTGGCTCGCAGCGCCACCTGGAACTGGTGCACCAGGTTCTGGGCGACCCCGTCGTAGAGGTTCTCGACACCGAGGTCGGCCTCGACCTTCTCGATGCCCTCCTCCGTGGGGACGACGATGCGCTTCTCCTCGTCGACCTCGTAGTGCTCGTCACGTCGCAGCCCACGAACGATGGAGGAGAACCGGTAATACAGCTTCGCCGCGTCGGCGGCGCGGCCCGAGATGATCAGCGGAGTACGCGCCTCATCGATGAGGATCGAGTCGACCTCGTCCACGATGGCGAAGTTGAACCCGCGCTGGACCTGACGCTCACGGCTCATGGCCATGTTGTCTCGGAGGTAGTCGAAGCCGAACTCGTTGTTGATGCCGTAGGTGATGTCGGCGGCGTACTGCTCGCGCTTGAAATCGGCATCCCGATTGCCGGGGACGATCAGCCCGACCGACAGGCCGAGCCACTCGAAGAGCCGCCCCATCCACTCCGACTGGAACGTCGCCAGGTACTCGTTGACCGTGATGATGTGGGTTCCCTTGCCCGACAACCCGTTGAGGTACAGCGGCAGGGTGGACGTGAGCGTCTTGCCCTCGCCGGTCTTCATCTCGGCGACCCAGCCGAAGTGGAGAGCGGCGCCGCCCATCATCTGCACGTCGAAGTGACGTTGGCCGAGCACCCGCTTGGCAGCTTCGCGGGTGACCGCGAACGCCTCGAGCATGATGTCGTCGAGATCTTCGCCGTTGGCGAGTCGCTCGCGGAACGCCGGCGTCTGCGCCTTGAGTTCGTCGTCGCTCATCGGCTCGTACCGAGCCTCGAACGCGTTGATGTCGGGAACCAGACCCTTGAGCGCCCGAAGACGCTTTCCTTCGCCGGTTTTGAGGACGCGATCGAGGATGCCCATGCGGTTCGGGAGTGTACCGGCGCCTTCCGGGGCGCCCCATCCGGGCTGCCCGAGGGGACAAACCGGACGTCGGTAGCCTGACCCGGTGTCCTTCGAGCACCGACTCGCGCGCCCGTCGCGCGCCCGGATGGCAGCGGCCCTCGCGGCCCTCGCGGCCCTCCTGACCCTCGCTTGCTCGCCCGCGTCCACGGACGTCTCGCGTGGCTCGAGCGTCTCCTCCTCCACCACCACGACCGAGCCGCTCGCGCCGCCGCCCACGTCCGGCGCACTCCGAGCCCAGGTCCACGGCGTCGGAACATCGCCGTCGCCCGACGACGTGCTCTTCGTGGGCGACTCGGTGATGGTGCTCGTGACCGACGACGTCGCCGCCCGACTGTCATCCACGATCCACGTCGACGCAGCCGACTGCCGCCGGATCGACATCGATGTGAGCGGGCCGTGCGGTGGCGTTCCTGCCGGCGCCGTGGTCACCACTGGCATCGACGTCATCGCCGAACGCCGCGACGAGCTCGCCGCGGCGGGCATCGAACCCGACGCTGCCGTCTTCGTCCTCGCGAACAACTCGACCGTCACGGCGGCCCACCTCGACGAGGCGATGGCGACGATCCCCGACATCGAACGCGTCTGGTGGGTGACACCGAGGATCGTCGGCTTCGGACGCCAGGACTTCAACAACGTAGAACTCGAGGATCTGGTCGCTCGAGACGATCGCGCCCGACTCATCGACTGGTTCGACGCGAGCGAAGGTGAGGACTGGCTCGTCGACAACGTCCACCCCAACGAAGCGGGTCAGCGAGCCCTCGGCCGTCTGATCTCCGATCACGTCGCGTGCGACTGCGTCCCATGACCACGACAGACGCCGCACCCTTCGAGTCCGCGATCGATCGCGCCAGCCCTCGCTGGTCGACGCGACGGCGGTTGGGCTACCTCCCCGGCCTCGACGGCATCCGAGCGCTGTCCGTCCTCGCAGTGATCGCGTATCACTTGGACTACGAATGGGCAGCCGGCGGGTACCTCGGCGTCGAGGTCTTCTTCGTCCTGTCCGGTTTCCTGATCACCCGTCTGCTCCTCGACGAAGAGTGGCGGACCGGGGCCATCAGCCGTCGCAACTTCTGGTTGCGACGGGCTCGGCGACTCCTTCCGGCGGTGATCGCACTCATCGTCGCCGTATGGATCTGGGCGATCGTCGTGCTCCCACCCGGGGAGGCCGCGCTGTTC
>JAPKDO010000077.1 GCA_028822535.1 Acidimicrobiales bacterium | reverse complement strand
CGCCTTGGTCGGTCCAGGACAGGGTCATGGTGTCGGGGTCGATGGAGCAGGCGAAGGGTGGGGTGCCTGGTCCTTCGCAGGTGGTGTCGACGGGTGTGCCGGTGGGCCAGTAGCGGACGAGGTAGGTGCCGTTGGGGTCGGTGATGGGGAATTCGAGGTCGGTGGTCTGGCCGAGGTAGCGGTCAGCGCCGTTGATGTGGTGGCGGAGGTAGTAGGTGTAGGCGCCTTGGTCGGTCCAGGACAGGGTCATGGTGTCGGGGTCGATGGAGCAGGCGAACGGCGGGGGCCCCGACAGCGAGTCGAACGGGCCGCTGACCTCGTAGGTGCGTCCGGGGTTCCGCTGCGACGAGAAGTAGAGGCGCGTGCCGTCCGGACTGAAGGCCGGACCGGTCATCTCTGACCCCGCAGTGTCCGTGAGTTGCAGGACCGCCCGCGCGCCGTCGGCCACCAGCATGGCGATCTCCATGTTGCCGCCGTCCTCGGCGACGTAGACGTCGCCGGTGCTGGTCAGCACGGTCACGTTGTCGACGCCGGTGAGCTCGGCCGCTGACGCCGTCGAGTCGTCGTACGCGATGGTCAACGTGACGGTCGCCGGGTCGAAGCGCCACACGCGTCCGTCGCCCTTGGTCGTGAACCAGAGGATGCCGTCGTGGAAGTACGCGCCCTCGCCGCCGGTGAAGCGGACTGCATCGGCGACCTGATGCCGGGTCTCGACCGGGACGGCGTTCGGGTCGGGCACCACGTCCCAGCCGAGGATGCCGCCTCGGTCGACGAGTGCCTCGAGTGTGCCGGTCGAGAGGTCCGGATACGTCGTGGGTCGGAAGCGGTACAGGAGTCCGTCGGTCTGGTCCTCGGTCAGGTACACGACCTCGCCGACCGCATCGACCGCGGCTGCTTCGTGCTGGAATCGTCCCATCGCTGGGCGAGCGACGGCGGCGTCCAGGCCGTACGGGTCGCACTCCCAGACCCGTCCGTAGGTGTGTTCCTCACACGAGAGCCACGTCCCCCAGGGTGTGGCTCCGCCCGCGCAGTTACGGCCCGTCCCCGACAGGATCGTCCGAGCGTCGACCACGGTCCCGTCCGATGCGAACTCGATCGCGCCGGCGCCGCCACCGCCGGCACCGGTCTCGGCGTTCGACACGTAGATCCATCCGCCGCCTGTCGTCGCGAACGTCGCGCCGCCGTCGGGGTCGCTGTGCCAGACGTGTCCCGTCCCTTCCACCGGTTCTCCGCTCGTGGCCAGCACTCGGGAGGTGAATCCCGGGAGGAGGCGGAGACCGTTGGCGTCGGGCGGTCCGAGGGTGCCCAGGACGCTCTCGGCTGCACCGGCACGGCTGTCGAAGAGGCCTCCGGTGACCCCGCCGGTGACGACGGCTCCGCTCGTGGCAGCGACCGCGATGAGGAACTCACGTCGGTCCATGCCGTTCTTCCCCGTTCTCCGCGATTCTTCGGTCGCCCGAGAACGGTAGTCAGGGTTCGATCAGCACTTCCACACTCCGCGCGAGACGCCCTCGGCGAGACGACATTCGCGGGTGTGCGGGGCGTGGTGGCATGCTCCGGTCGTGATCCTCGTCGATGCCACCGGACTCGGGGTCGCCCGTCCCGACCGTCCTCTCTTCGAGGACCTGTCCCTGACCGTGGCCTCGGGCGATCGCATCGCCGTGGTCGGTGTGAACGGCACAGGGAAGTCGACGTTGCTCGGCGCGCTCGCCGGGTCGCGGCCGGCCGAGACGGGAACCATCCGACGTGGGCAGGGCGCTCGCGTCAGTCACCTCGACCAGGATGCTCCCTTGCCCGACGGCACCGTCGCCGGTGTCACGGGCGATCGGTGGGAGGCGGCGTCGGTCCGCGATCGACTGGGGCTCACCGGACTCGAGGATCGTCCGACCGATCAACTCTCCGGCGGCCAGATCAAGCGGGTGGCGCTGGCACGAGCGCTGTTGTCGTGTGGGCCCCCCGGGGGCGGCCCGGCCGACGACGCCGATCTCCTCATCCTCGACGAGCCGACCAACCACCTCGACGTCGCGGCGATCGCCTGGCTCGAGGAATGGTTGGCGTCGTACAAGGGCGGCCTGCTGCTGGTGACCCACGACCGTCACGTGCTCGACCGGGTGACGACGAAGATCCTCGAACTCGACCGTGGCTCGTCCCACCTCCACGAGGGCGGCTACGCCGGCTATCTCGAGGCGAAGGCTGAGCGGGCCGAACGATCAGCCACGGCCGAGGCGAAGCGGAAGAACCTGGCCAAGGTGGAGCTCGCCTGGTTGCGGCGTGGCGCACCCGCTCGCACATCGAAGCCCAAGGCTCGTATCGAGACGGCCGAAGCGCTGGTGAAGGGCGGGCCGCGCAACGACGACATCCGCGGCACGCCGATGGAACTCCACCTCGGCACCCCGCGCCTCGGCGACCGGGTCATCGAGGCGCACGGCGTCTCTGCCCGGATCGACGGTCGCACCCTCTTCGAAGGGCTCGAACTCGATCTCGACCCTCGCGAACGCATGGGCATCGTCGGCCCGAACGGCGCCGGCAAGACGACGCTCTTGCGCATCCTCGCCGGCACGCGTGAGCCCGACGGTGGCTCCGTGACCCGAGGGCCCACGGTGCGTCTCGCGCACTTCTCCCAGGATGCCGCCGAGCTCGACCCGTCGATCCGGGTGCGAGACCTCGTGACCAAGGGGAAGAAGGAGGTGTCGTGGGAGGACACCGCGCTGATGGAGCGGTTCTGGTTCGACGGCGATGCCCAGTGGGCCCCGGTCGGCACGCTGTCGGGCGGTGAGCGCCGTCGTCTGCAGCTGCTCCTGGCGCTCCAGACCCAGCCGAACGTCCTGCTGCTCGACGAACCGACCAACGACCTCGACCTCGACACGCTCCGGATCCTCGAGGATTACCTCGACGAGTGGCCGGGTGCACTCGTCGTCGTGTCGCACGACCGCGCGTTGCTCGAGCGCACGGTCGTCGACGTCGTCGAGATCGACGGCAACGGCCGCGCCGGACGACGCGCCGGCGGTGTCGCCGCGCACCTGGCGGACGTGCAGGCGCGTCGCGGTCGGGGCAAGAGCACCGTCACCGATCCGAGCGCGGCCAAGGCCGCCCGAACGCCCGTTGCCCCCCGGGAGACGAAACCCGCCGGTCGATCGCCCTCGACTGTCCGGCGTGAGCTCAACAACGCCGAGCGGACCCTGTCGAAGGCCACGGCGCAAGTCGAGTCACTCGACGGTCAGCTCGAGGCTGCCATCGGTGATCACGAGAAGCTGGCCGATCTCGGCCGTCAGATGGCTGGCGCTCGGGCCGCGGTCGACGAGGCTGAGGAGAAATGGCTGGCACTCGCCGAGGAAGCCGAAGAGGTGAACCCCGGGCTTCTCTGATCGGGCTTCTCTGACTCGGGCTTCTCTGACTGGGGCTCGGCTGGCTCCGCCGGTCAACCGGTCCGATGGTGCGCCCGCAGGTCGAGGAACGCGGCCGTCGACGCGTGGGCTCGCTCGATCAGCTCGGCGGTACGGCCGAAGTCGTTCCGCTTCACCGATCCGGGATCGATGCCGGGGATGACCACGACCTCGACGTCGTCGGGCACGCGAGCCAGGTCTTCGTCGAAGCGGAAGTTGCGGGCGATCGAGAACGACTGGAGCAACACGTCGATGGGACGCTTCGGCGTCGGTCGTGGGCGATCGAAGTTCCCGACGTGCAGGATGATGATGCGTTCGATGCCGTGGTGCACCGCCCGGGAGATCGGCACGTTGTCGACGACGGCGCCGTCGATGAATCGGTCGCCGTCGATCTCGACCGGGGGCAGGGCGGCGGGCAGCGCTGCCGAGGCCAGGACCGCGTGGTCGACGCGACCCCGGTCGAACCAGCGCGCACGACCTGTCGCCAGGTTCGTGGCCACGCACTCGAACGGGATCGGGTACTCCTCGATCCGGTCGTACGGCGCACAGCGGTCGATGAGATCGCGGAGACCGTCGTCCGGATACAGACTCGGGGACTTCTTGAGCAACATCCACGGCCCGCTCATCTTCGTCGCGGGGAACAGCGCATCTCCACGGACATCGAGCCAGGTCCGGCGGAGTCGCTCGACTCCCTCCGGCGACGGGTCCGCTGCCATCGCCAGCCCGTTCAGCGCACCGACCGAGCATCCGACCACCAGGTCGGGGATCTCGCCCCGGTCGGCCAGCGCACGCAGCATGCCGACCTGGATGCTCCCCAGGTTCCCGCCGCCGCCGAGGACCCACGCCGTTCGGGGTCCGCGACGCGACATCAGATCTGTGACCGTCATGGTCTTCCTCCCTCTCCCGGACGAAGCATCGTCCGGAGTCGGCGGGATCGGAAGCCCTTGGAACGCGACTGCAATGCGGAACCGGGACGAACGGGACGACTGCGAGGTCTGCGGTCGGGCATCGGCCTCCTGAGTAGCCTCCGGTGGCATGAACGGACTCGACGGCCGCATCGCTCTCGTCACCGGGGGAGGACGTGGCGCCGGGCGCGCCATCTCGCTCGGACTGGCTGCCGACGGAGCGGACGTCGCCGTGAACTACCGGCGCGACGAGGAGTCGGCGCTCGCGACCGTGGCCGAGATCGAAGCACTCGGCCGGCGCTCGATCGCTGTCCAGGCGTCGGTCGACGATCCGAAAGCCGACGCGGCGATGGTCGACCGGGTCTGTGGCGAACTGGGCCCGATCTCGATCCTGGTCAACAATGCAGGACAAGCGAGTCGCGGGCAGTCGGTCGCGAAGACCGAGGACTGGGAGGTGGCGAAGCTGCTCGGCACCCATGCCGTCGGCCCGCACCACCTCAGCCGCTTGGTGGTCCCGCACATGCGTGAGTGCGAGCGCGGCGACATCGTCTTCATCTCCTCGGTCGCGACCGACCACGACGCCCCCAACGGCGCTCCGTACAACATGGCCAAGGCCGCGATGGAGTCCCTGGCCATGACGCTCGCCAAAGAGGAACAGCGCAACGGCATCCGCGTGAACATCGTGGCCCCGGGCCTCATCGAGACCGAGATGGGCCGGCGTCTCGTGAAGGCCGGCGGCGTCGACGACATCTCCACGCTGCACGACGTGTTCCCGTTCGGACGGGTCTGCCAGCCCGAAGACATCGCCGACGTCGTGCGGTTCCTCGTCGGTCCCCAGGGTTCCTACGTCAGCGGCACTCGTCTGCGAGTGGACGGAGGCGGATCGATCCCGGTCCGTTGAGCACCGTCAGGCGTGCTGGCCGCGCTGGCGGTTGATCTCGCCGTTGTAGGAGTCTGCGAGCTCGGTCTTCTGCGTCTCGGTGAGCACCTTGCCGGCCATCTGGAAGACCTCTTGCTCTTCCTCGTCGAGGTGGTGGACGAGGTCGTGTTCCAACTTCTTCGCAGTGGCGATCCAGTGTGGTGACGACGGGTCGGTCTCCTGGAGTTCCTCCACCAGTTCGTCCAGTTCGTGGTGCTCGGCCACGGAGTGTCGTGCCTTCTCCTGGGTCAGGTCGAACTCCATCATCGGGATGTAGAAGAAGCGCTCCTCCGCGTCGGCATGCGCCGCCAGTTCGGTCCGCAACCGGTCGAACAGCTCCGCCCGGTCGTCGGAGTCACCCTGTGTCTCGATCAGCCGGGCGACCAGATCCCGCTGGGTCTCGTGGTCGGCGCGTAGTGCTTCGAAGACAGTGGTGTCGCTCATGCCGACAGCCGTACCCGACGATCCGGGGTGTCAGACCATCCCGGCGCCATCCGGTCGACGGCGTCGCGGGTCAGCGGCCGGTGAAGTCCGGGTCGCGGCCCTCGGCGAAGCTCGAGATGCCTTCGAAGAAGTCCTTGGTGCCGAAGAGCTGCATCGTCTGCAACAACACGTGGTGGGTGTGGGCGGGGAAGTCCTCGGTGAGGCCGTGGCGGTAGAGGCGCTTCATCGCCCGGATGGCCAGGGGAGCGTTGGCGGCGATCTCTCGGGCCCAGGCGTGGGCCTGGTCGACGAGGTCGTCATCGGGGAACACCTCGTTGGCCAGTCCGATGTCCTTGGATGCCAGCGCGTCGAGGTCGCGTCCGAGGAAGCCGATCTCGGCCGCTTTCGCCCAGCCAACCAGCCGCGGCAGGTACCAGGTGCCGCCCGACTCGGGGACGACGCCTCGCTTGGCGAAGCCGGGCATCAGCCGGGACGATTCGCCGAGCAGACGCATGTCGCAGCCGAGGGCGAGATCGAGGCCGTAGCCGGCGGCGGCGCCGTTGACGGCAGCGATGATCGGCGTGTCGATCTCGAAGAGGATCGACGTGGGGAGCGAGCGGGTGTTCTGGAGGACGGTGGCGCCGCCACCCCCGTCCGCTCCGCCGCCGCCGATACCGGACCCCGACATGGCGTCCTTGATGTCGAGGCCCGAACAGAACCCCTTGCCGGCGCCGGTGAGCACGATGGCTCGGACGTCGACCGAGTCGTCGGCCTTGGTCAACACCTCGGAGAGGCGGTTGAGCATGCGGATCGAGATGGCGTTGCGCCGGTGCGGGCGGTTCAGCGTGATGGTCGCCACGTGATCGTCGCCGACCTCGTACAGAACCGGATCTGGCTCGGGCTGTGCTGCCGACGTGTCGGTGTCTGGGGCCATGTCGGTAGCGTAGGGCCATGTCCGTCACCGAGACTCCAGATGCCGAGGGGACGCCCGAGACCGAAGAGGAGGGCGTGATCCTGACCGTCACCGAGGTCGCCGCCGCCAAGGTGCTCGAACTCCGCGAGGCCGAGGACGACGCCAGCGGACTGGCGTTGCGGATCTCGGTCACCGGCATCGCCGGTCCCGAGTACACCTACGACCTCACCTTCGAGCCCGTGGCCGAGGCCGCCGACACCGACATCGTCTACGACCAGGGCGACCTGCCCGTGATGGTCCCGGCCGACTCGATGGATGCGTTGCAGGGAGCGACGCTCGATCTTCCCGGCGTCGACGGTCAGGGCGGACTCGTCCTGCGCAACCCGAACCGGCCCGACCCGCTCGCCGGCGTCGACCTCGACCTCGAGGGCACGACGGCCGAGAAGGTCCAACAGCTCCTCGAACAGCAGATCAATCCTGGCCTCGCCGCCCACGGCGGCTTCGCCGAACTCAAGGGCGTCGAAGACGACAAGGTCTACGTCCTCATGGGCGGCGGCTGCCAGGGCTGCGCCGTGTCGGCCATGACCCTGCGCGAGGGCATCGCTGCCTCGATCACCAGCGCGATCCCCGAGATCACCGAGGTCATCGACGTGACCGACCACGACGCCGGCGAGAACCCCTACTACAGCTGAGTCCATCGGAGTGTGCTCGCTGCGCGCAGCGGCGGCGAGCACACTTCAACAGACGCGACGAGGCCCGGACCTCGGTCCGGGCCTCTCCCCCTGGTCGCCCCCATGAAGGTGACAACGAACACAGGATGCCGCGGACGTACGCGAAGTGCAAGCCGGGCGCGCGGGATCGGTGGGTCGGGCGGGCATTTCGCCCATCCCCCGTTGCTCGGGACGCCCCCACTGGGGTCGGAGAGTGAAGACGTCCCGGGCAGGGAACGCAACGTCTGGGAGGGAACCGCTGACGTTGCTGACCGTGGAACGGGCGTCCTACGGGTTCCTTGCGGTCCGTTCGAGAAAGTTTTCCGGACGAAGACGTCAGGAGAGCGAGCTGGACCGGAGCGCGAGCGCCCGACGGGCCGACGCGGCGACGCCGTCAGCGTCGAGGCCGAGGCGGGCGAGGATGTCGCCGGCGTTGGCGTGGTCGATGTAGGACGTCGGCACGCCGAGGATCTCGACCCGTGGGGCATCGGTCTCGGCGCACGCGTCGGTGATCTCGGTGGAGATCAGCGAGCCGGCACCACCTTGTCGGTAGCCGTCCTCGACGGTCAGGACCAGCGGGTGCTCGATCGCGTCGGCGATCATCGCCGGGTCGACCGGCTTCACGCAGCGGACGTCCCAGACCGTCGCTTCGATGCCGTCGGCGGCCAATGTCTCCGCGGCGGCGAGCGCGGACTCGACCATCTTGCCGACGGCGAGGATGCACAGGTCGCTCCCGGCCCGCGCCTTACGGCCGCGGAGCCCCGATCCGATCTGGTCTTGCGATGACACCGAGGGCAGGGCCTTGGGCCACCGGAGGAGTACCGGGCCGTCGGAGATGTCGAGAGCATCGTGGAGCATGACGCCGATCTCCTCGTACGACGAGGGAGCCAGGACCGTCATGTTCGGGACCTTGGTGAAGAGCACGAGGTCGAGCACGCCGTGGTGCGACGGGCCGTCGCTGCCGGTGATGCCGGCTCGGTCGAGGCAGAAGATGACGGGCTGTTCGTGCAGGCCGACGTCGAGGTTGACCTGGTCGAACGCTCGTGAGAGGAACGTGGAGTACACGGCGAAGACCGGACGCAGTCCGCCCATGGCCATGCCGGCCGCCGAGGTGACGGCGTGCTGTTCGGCGATGCCGACGTCGAAGACCCGGTCGGGGAATCGTTCGGCAAAGGGGAGGAGCCCGGTCGAGTCAGGCATCGCCGCCGTGATGGCCACGATCTCGGGCCGGGTCTCTGCTTCTTTGATCAACGCTTCGGCGAACGCCGCGGCCGAGTGCTCGGGCTGGACCGAACCGGGGTCGTGCATGTGCTTGATCGGGTCGTTCTCCGCGGGAGCGTGACCGCGCCCCTTCTGGGTCAGCACGTGGACGACGATCGGACCGTCGTACTCGTGGGCGTCGCGCAGCGCGCTCTCGAGTCCCTCGACGTCGTGGCCGTCGAATGGGCCCGTGTAGCGGATGCCCAGGTCCTCGAAGAACGCCGGTGGTTCGAAGTAGTCGCGGACGCCGGCCAGGGTGGCCTCGAAACCCCGCTCGAGGCGGTCGCCGAGGATGGGGACCTCGCGCAAGAGCTTCTCGAAGCGGGCCTTGTTGCGCAGGTAGCGGGGGTCGAGGCGGATGCGAGCCAGGCTGTCACCGAGACGGCTGGCGGTCGGGGCGTAGGACCGGCCGTTGTCGTTCAGGATGATGATGGCGTTGGCACCGGTGTTGCCGAGGTTGTTGAGACCCTCGTAGGCCATTCCACCGGTCAGGGATCCGTCGCCGATCACGGCCACGATGCGGCGGTCGGTGATCTCGTTGCGGTCCATGGCCGTGGCCAGGCCGTGGGCGTAGCTGACGATGGTCGACGCATGGCTGTTCTCGACCCAGTCGTGGGGCGACTCGGCCCGGCTCGGGTACCCGGACAATCCGCCTTCCTGGCGCAGCGTGTCGAAGATCTCGCGTCGGCCGGTGAGGATCTTGTGGACGTATGCCTGGTGTCCCGTGTCCCACAGGAGGATGTCGCGAGGCGATTCGAACACCCGATGGCCGGCGAGGGTGAGTTCGACCGCGCCCAGGTTCGATCCCAGGTGACCCCCGGCCGACGACGAATCGACAGCATCGACGACGAACGAGCGGATCTCGGCGGCGAGCGCATCGAGCTGGGAGTAGCTCAGACCTCGCAGGTCGGCCGGGCTGTTGATGCGATCGAGGAGCATGGGTCCGAGGGAACTCCGTTGGCGTCGTGGCGGGGACGGGGACGCCCGTCAATGGTTCTACGGTACCGGCAGTTGGTCCGGACGGGCGACGCGGGGCCCTCGGTCGGTCGGGAAAGGAACGGCGTCTAGATTCGCCCCGTGGACTCGATCGACCGTGCGCGGGAAGAAGGACAGGGGGTGGTGGCATCGATCCGCCGACGCCTCACCGAACGGGCCGCCTCCTTGCTGAAGGAGCACCCCGAGTTCGCCGAAGGTGCTGCCGAGGTCGGTCTCGTCGACAAGGCCTGGCTCGACGACCCCACCGGGCATCCGATCCGTACCGCGACATCGCTCGACGTCGTGCAACGATTCCTCGAGCGGTCGATCGAGCGCGAGCCGTCGCTGATCGCCAACATGGGGCTCAACGCCATCCAACTGCTGTCGATCGAGGCGGAGTCGATCGCCGACGGGGGCCAGGCCCAGTCGCTGACGATCGTGTTCACCGATCTCGAGGGGTTCACCCGATTCACCAGTCGGGAGGGCGACGACGCCGCACGCACCTTGCTCGACCGCCACCACAAGACGGTCGGGCCCCTCATCCGCAGTCGCGGCGGCCGGATCGTGAAGAAGATCGGCGATGGGCTGTTGCTCACGTTCGCCGCTCCGGAAGCCGGTGTGCTCGCCGCCATCGAGATCGGCGAGGCGGACCACGGCGACCTGCGTCTGCGCGCCGGCATCCACCACGGCGAGGCCGTGCTCATGGGCAACGACCTCGTCGGCCACGACGTGAACGTCGCCGCCCGGGTGACCGATTCGGCCAAGGGCGGCGAGACGCTGGCGACGACCGACGTGCGCTCGGTCGTCGGCCCGATCCCCGGCGTGACCTTCGGTCGAGCCCGTCGTCGCTCCTTCAAGGGGGTGGCGGAATCCGTCTCGGTCTGCCCCGTCAGCCGAGAACGCTGATCGTGTCGTGAGCGCCGATCGCCCGCGCGACATGGCGATGGTCGACGTCGTGCGCCTGCAGGAGCGGGCGTGCGATCGAGCCGGATCGCACCTCTACGCACGCATCCTCGACTCGATCGCCGACGACGTCGAGCGGGGCGGCCCAGCCGGCCGACTGCTCGCTCCCTGGGCCGAGAACGCGCTCGCCGACGCCATCCCGCTTCGCCTGCTGGCGGCCGTGCACCGCATCGTGCTCGACGGTCGCGCGCCCGACCTCGCACGCTTCTACCCGAGTGCGGGAGGCAGCGATGACGGTGATCCATCCGCTGCCTTCGCTGCGGTGTTGGCGGATCGTCGGGAGGAGATCGAAGCGGGCATGCACCGTGGCGTGCAGACCAACGAAGTGGGTCGCGCGGCCGCATTGGTGGGCGGTTTCCATGCGGCGGCCGCGTCGAGCGGTCTCCCGCTGCGAGTGCTCGAGGTCGGAGCCAGCGCCGGTCTCCTGCAGCACTGGGACCGCTATCGCTACGTCGGCGCCGGCCGGGCCTGGGGGCCGTCCGGTGGCCTCACGTTCGAGGAACCCTGGAGCGGTTCGGCGCCCCAGTTCGTGGACGACCTGCACGTGGCGGAACGAGCCGGGTGCGATGTCCACCCGATCGACGTGTCGACCGACGACGGTGTCACCGCGCTCCGAGGATTCCTGTGGCCGGACCAAGTCCACCGTCGCCAGCGTCTCGACGCAGCGATCGAGGTCGCCCGGGAACATCCGGCGAGCGTGGACGAGGCCGACGCCGGTGCATGGGTCGAGGAGCGACTGGCCGCTGCCACGCCTGGACTGGCGACCGTCCTCTACCACTCGATCGTCCTGCAGTACCTGCCCCGATCGTCGTTCGATCGGATGCGAAGCGCACTGCAGCGGGCAGGGGAGCGAGCCACCGCCGAGACGCCGTTGTTCTGGTTGCGGATGGAACCGGCGGGTGTGGTCGCCGATCTGCAGTTGCAGTCGTGGCCCGGCGGCGAGGACCGGGTGCTCGGGACCACGGGCTTCCACGGGCCGCCGGTGGACTGGACCGCGACCCGCTGACGATCAGGCTGGGCTCGGCACCGGCCGTCGCCGGCGCTCGATGATGTCGGCCAGCGCCGCGCCGGCCCCGAGCGCAGCGAGCCCGCCCACGGCGTCGATCCAGTAGTGGTTCGCGGTGACGATGATCGTGAACAACGTGAGGGCCGGGTAGGAGTAGACGAGGATCCGGAGCCATCGTCGACGGATCAGCGACGCCAACACCATCGTCGACCAGACCGACCAGCCGATGTGCATCGATGGCATGGCGGCGTACTGGTTCGTCACCGACGCCGCCTTTTCGTCGTCGAAGGAGATCCAACCGCCGTGGACGGCCAGTGTGTCGACGTAGCCGTAGCGGTCGCAGCCGTCGACGATCTTGTCGCCGGGGGCCGCCGCGTCGGCGGCCTCGGGGGCGTACACCTGGCACGCGCCGTAGGTGCCCGGGTCGTCGAGAAGGCGAGGAGGCATCAGCGAGAAGCTGGCGAAGCCGATCAGTGCCAGCGCGGTGGTGAGCCCCAGCGTGTTGCGCCACCGCGAGTAGCGGTCCTTGCCCGATCGGAACAGCCAGAACAGCGCCCCGGCGGTGACGACGAAGTGGGCGACGCCGTAGAAGATGTTCCAGCCGCGGATGAAGCCCATCGACGGGAGGTCGAGGTACCACTGCTGGACGCGGTCCTCGAAGTACAGCCCCATCGCCTTCTCGAGGTCGATGATCTGACGGGCGTGTTCGAACGCGACGGTGACATCGACGTCGTCGGTCCCCTGCGATCCGAACAGGTTCCGGACGAAGGAGTAGAGGGCGTAGAACGCGCCGATGAGCAGGAGCTCCACCCACCAACGGAGACGAGTGCTCATGCGGTGACGGCGGAGCCCCGGTTCCCGATGGCGAAGGCCGGAGCGCCGAGCAGGCTCACGACCATGTTGAGCAGGTAGAGCAGGAGGCCGAGCGCGATGGCCTCCTCGGTGGCGACGCCCAGCGGGCCGAGGAACAGCACGAACGCTCCCTCGCGGATCCCGAGACCCGAGATGCCGATCGGCAGCACCTGCACGATGAGGACGGCGGGGAAGAATGCGAGGAGGGCGGTGAGTCCGGCCGGTTGGAGTCCCAGCGCCCGCGCCGCCGCCACGGCCGAGAGCACGAGGACGAACTGATACGCGAAGCCGGCGGCGAGCACGTTGAACGCGGCGCGGGGGTGGGCGCGCATCCGGGCGAGACCGAGGTGGATCGCGCCGGCGAAGCGTTGCCAACCGTCCCGCACCGCGAACCGGGTGCCGAAGCGTTGGCTGGACACCGCGACGAGTGTGCCGGCGAGGAGCGAGAGCGTGACGAGGGCGACACCTGCAGCGACGAGGGTGGCGGTGCCCAGTTCGCGCAGGCCGGGGTTGACGGCGAGCCCGATCAGGGTGATGACCGGCAGGACCAGCCAGCCGGTGACCCGTTCGAGCACGACCGAGGCGAAGGTGTCGGGTGAGCGTCCCGTCAATTTCGAGAGGCGGCTGACCCGCAGGACGTCGCCGCCGATCGTCGTGGGCAACACGTTGGACACGAACTGGCCGGCCATGGTGAGCGAGAAGAGGCGTCGCATCTCGGTCGGTAGTTCGAGCGCCGTCAGCACCTGGCGCCAGCGGAGGGTCGCGAGCACCATCCCGGCGAGCGTGAGCCCGCCGGCGACGGCGAGCCACGCGAACGTGGCGGAGGACGGCTCGGGCACCAGTTCGGACAGGTCGAACTCCGGGGCCTGCCACAGCAAGAGGACGATCATGCCGACGCTGATCGCCACGCGCAGCCCGATCGAGACCGCGGGGTGGAGCTTCACGTGTGTTCCCCTCTCCGGCTCGCGGGTCGAACGTGCCCGTCCAGGATACGCCCAGGCCCGCCGCGCACCATGCCACGGCGTCCGCGAGCCACCATGGGGCAGTGCACGTGCTCCCTCGTTCTCGCCGTGGCCGGATCGTCGCTGTGGCCCTGGTGGTGGCGGTCCTCGCCGTCGTCTGGGTCCGACGGGACGACCTGTGGTTCGTCGCCAAACTGGCTGTGCCCGGGCCCGCCTACTCCGCCGCCGACGATCGGACGTCCGATCCGGCGCCCATGGGCGACGACGGCCCCGCACTCCCCGAGACCCGGTCGGCCTTGGGCGTCACCGGCGACGGCCCCGAGTTGGCGCTCGGGGAGATCCTGGCGCTCCCTGCGCCATCCGCGGTCGCGGACCCTCCGGGAGCGGGTCCCGTGCTCGTCACCACGCTGGACGGCCGGGTCCATGCCGTCGATCTCGACGCCGGCACGACCGAGGTCGTCCTCGACCTGACGTCGGCGGTGTCGACCGGTGGCGAGCGCGGCCTCCTCGGCGCCGCGATCGATCCCGACGGCGACCGCCTGTATCTCGACTACACCGACACCGGCGGCGACACCGACATCCGGTCGTGGCCGCTCGTCGACGGGCGGCCGCAAGGCTCGGGAGACGGCGGCGTGCTCCACCTCGAGATCGGGCAACCGTTCGAGAACCACAACGGCGGCAACCTCGTGTTCGGGCCCGACGGCGCACTGTGGGTGGCCACGGGGGACGGCGGCGGTGCCGGCGACCGAGGCGACGTCGCCCAGGACGATGCGTTCCTGCTCGGCAAGATGCTTCGGATCCTGCCCGACCCCGAGGGCGGCGTCGTCGCCCCACCGACCAACCCGGGCTGGGAGCGTCCCGAGATCTGGGGTATCGGGTTGCGCAACCCGTGGCGGTGGAGCTTAGAAC
>JAPKDO010000414.1 GCA_028822535.1 Acidimicrobiales bacterium | reverse complement strand
GCTGACGCACGCTCAGCGCGAGCGAGGGTCGGGTGGCGGCCACTCGTGCTCGGTGCTGTCGAGCAGGTCCCAGATGCCCTCCGATTCGGTGAGGTCGTCGTCGAGATTGACCACCATCTCGGTGATGCCGAGCGTGAAGGGACGTCCGGTGATCGACACGCTGGTCGTGAGTCGACCGGCGCGGTACTCATGGGCGACGAGTCGCCCGTCCATCCGGCTGCCGGTGGGGGACTCCGTCACGATCCGGTCGCCGACACCGATGCGCCCGTCGTCGGCGAGCAAGGCCATGCGCGCCGCCGTTCCGGTGCCGGTCGGGCAACGACAGACCACCCCGGGGTGTACGTACGTCGCCGATCGCGTGAGGGTCCCGTCGTCGGGTCCGTCGGCGAGGTCTCCGGCGAAGCACACGAATGCCAGGGCTCCCGTGTCGCCCAGTTCGGGATGGACGAGGTCGACCTCTGCGGTCGCGACGAGGCACAGTTCGTGCCCGAACTCCGCCAGCGTCGGCCGCTCGGCCGCGGTGAGTGCGAACCCTGCCGAGGTCGCGTCCACGACGGCGTAGAAGCAGCCGGACCACACGAGGTCGAACCGCACCCGGCCGTGCAGCGGCAGGTCGACGACGCAGTCCCGCGCCGCGACCCATGCGGGGTCGCAGCCGAGCGTCACGGAGTCCACGTGGCGACCGTCGTGGCGAGCGGTGGCGGTGATCGGTCCTGCCGGCGACTCGAGCAGCACCGAACGGTCGCCCGGCGGTCCGAACGCGAGCTCGCCGCTCTCGAGGAGCGCGGCGACCACGCAGATCGAGTTGGAGCCCGAGAAGTGCGGGTACCCCATCGCCTCCATGATCACGTACCCCGCCTCGGCGCCGGCGGCGGTCGGGTCCACGATCACGTTCGCGCACATCGACGGGTCGCCGTAGGGCGTGCCCAGCAACAGCCGACGGAGAGCATCCCCGCGTCCGGCCAGCCACTCGCGTTTGGCGAGCACCGATGCGCCCGGCACGCGAGGAACCCCTCCGAGGACGACCCTGCTGACGTCGCCGCCGTAGTGCATGTCGATGACGCGGAGCGTCCGCCTGCGCTCAGCCTGCATCGGAGAGATGCGCATGTGGCGCTCCGATCTCGTCCCACCTGCGGTCGGGGACGACGACGAGATTGCCGATGAAGCCCTTGGCCATGAACTCGGTCTGGGCGCGGTGGAACTCGCTGAGTGGGTAGGTGCCGCCGAGGAGGGGGCGGATCGCACCGGCCTCGATGTAGCGCACGAGTCGACGGAACGCGGCTCGTGTGCCCTGCGACGACCCGTGGAGCTCGAGATGCTTGAGATACATGGTCCGCAGATCGAGGGGAACGACCGGGCCGGCGATCGCGCCGGAGGTGGTGTAGCGACCTTCCGGGCGAAGGATGCGGAGCAGGTCGTTGAACATCGCGCCGGCGACGAGATCGGCGACGACGTCGATCGGCTCGCCGTCGGTCGCCGATGCCACCGCGTCGACGAGGTCGCCGTCGTCGCGCAGCACGACGCCCTCCGCACCGATCGCTCGGACGTCATCCGCCTTGCCGGCGCTGGTGACCGCGTAGGGGATGGCGCCGCGGGCACGGACGAGCTGGATCAGCCCGGACCCGACCCCTCCGGACGCACCGGTGATCAGGACGCGCTCACCCTCGGCGACCCGGGCGCGGTCGAGCATGTGCTCGCCGGTGAGATAGGCGCAGCAGAAGGTCGCGAGTTCGGCGTCGGAGATCGGAGAGTCCACGACGTGCGCGTGGTCGGCGGGGACCGTCTGGTACTCGGCGTAGCCGCCGTCGCGACCGTGGCCGATGTAGTCGATGTCGGCGAGGCTGTCGCCGTCGTCGTTGTAGATCGAGAAGTCGACCATGACCCGCTCGCCGACGCGTCGGTTGTCCACGCCGTCGCCGACTGCGACGACCCGGCCGACACTGTCGGTTCCCTGGATGCGGGGGAACGTGAGCGTGGACCTCCCACGGCGCCAGGTCGACACTGCGTCGGGATCGTCGTCGAGGCCGTACGCGCCCTCCCGCACCCACACGTCGGTGTTGTTCATGCCGCAGGCGCTGACCTCGATCAGCACCTCGCCCGCGCTCGGGCTCGGTACGGCGACGTCATCGCGGTACTCCAGTCGGTCCAGTCCTCCGTGACCGGTGAGAACGACGGCGTGCATGGTCTGGGGAGTCACCTGCGATTCCTCGTTTCCGTTGCGTGTGCCTTCCGCCGCCCGCTCTACCACAGTGTCGCGGCGGCTCTGCTCGAACGCGGAGGTCGCGATCGACTCGACCACCATTGCCGTCGCTCCCCAGCGGCGATCGGCTGCCTCGCCCGGCGCGGTGCCGTCGGTGCGCCTCGAGCCGATGCCGTTGTCCTGCGACCTCGGTAGGGTCCGGGCGATGGACGAGCAGTTGCGTAGTGCCCTCGACGACATCCAGTCAGCGATCCGCCGCTTCGAGGCCGACGGTGTGATCGACGATGACGAGCGCGCCCAGCTGCGGACGCTGGCCGACAAGCTCGGCGCTGCGCTCGACGATCCCGACGAGCACGACGGTCTGACCGACCACCTCGACGAGGCGGCGATTCGCTTCGAGGGGAACCATCCGACGGTCGCAGCCGTCATCCGGAGCGCGGTCGACACCCTGACCGGGCTCGGCATGTGAGCGATCGCTTCACCGAGGCGATCGAGCGCATCGACGCAGCGAACGCCGACGACCCCAACACGATCACGGTCGACGGCGTCGAGCGGCCGAAAGAACAGGCACAC
>JAPKDO010000076.1 GCA_028822535.1 Acidimicrobiales bacterium | reverse complement strand
CTGCGGACTCCTGGTGCTCGAGGCCGAAAACATGGTCGCGGTCGTACACGCCGGATGGCGCGGTCTCCTCGCTGGTGTGGTCGAGAACGCGGTGGCGACGATGCGGGCCGAGGGAGCCACAGACGTCCACGCGACCCTGGGTCCCGCGATCGGCCCGGAGTGTTACGCATTCGGCGAGGAGCCGATGGCCGACATGGTCGCCAAGTACGGCGACCGGGTGCGGTCGCAGACCCGCGACGGGCACTTGGCGCTCGACCTGTTCGAGGGTATCCATGCGGCCTGCGACGCCAGCGGTGCGACGTTTTCCACCACGGGCATCTGCACCGGATGCAGCGACGACCACTACTCGTTCCGCGATCCGTCCAAGGCCGGGAACCAAGTCGTCGCAGCCTGGCTCGAGGCTTGACGATCGACAGCGGATTCTCGCGTCGCGGCACCCCAATCGGCGTGGGACACGGCACAATGGTGGGCATGGAATCCTTCTCTCCGGTCCAACCGGTCGCGGCCCAGGACGCCGAGGTCCGCGGCGAGTTCGTCGTCCGTGTGTACCAGCACCTGTTGCTGGCGGTCACCGCCTTCGTGGGTTTCGAAGCGGTCCTGTTCACCACCGGTGCCGCCGAGGCGCTGTACGACCTGTTGTTCACGAGCGGTGGCGCCACCTGGCTGCTCATCCTCGGCGCCTTCATGGTCATCCAGTGGATGGCCACATCGGCTGCGCACAACATCGAGAACGTCGGCATCCAGTACGCCGGGCTCTTCGGCCTCGCCGGGGGAGAGGCGCTGATCTTCGCACCGTTCCTCTACCTGGTCTTCAACCAGTCGGACAACGGCACGACCACGGTCGCCGCCGCAGCCGCCATCACCGCCTTCATGTTCGCCGGGCTGACCGTCATTGCATTCACCACCCGCAAGGACCTGTCGTTCCTACGCCCGATGCTGATGTGGGGCGGTTTCGCCGCCCTCGGCCTCATCTTCGGTGCCGTCATCTTCGGCCTCAGCCTCGGCATCTGGTTCAGCGTGGCGATGATCGCCCTCGCCGGCGGAGCGATCCTCTACCAGACACAGGCAATCATGGCTCGCTACCCGTCCGAGGCCTACGTCGGTGCTGCAGTGCAGCTCTTCGCCTCGATCATGATGCTGTTCTGGTACGTGCTGCGGCTCCTCACCCAGCTCCGGAACTGAGCGAGCCAACAGATCCGGACGGCTGACGCCCGCCGTCCTGCGCTACCTTCCACGGCGTGGCGTACGACGCATTCATCTCGTACTCCCACAGCGCGGACGGCCAGCTCGCCCCGGCGGTGCAAGAGGGGCTCCAGCGGTTGGCCAAGCCGTGGAACAAACGTCGAGCGCTGCGCGTCTTCCGCGACGACACCGGCCTGTCCGCAAACCCTGCCCTCTGGTCCTCGATCAGCGATGCGCTCGACGACTCCGGCTGGTTCGTCCTCTTCATGTCGCCGGCAGCGGCGCAGTCCGAGTGGGTGGGCAAGGAGATCTCCCACTGGCTCGCCCATCGTCCTGCAGAACGGATCCTGCCCGTTCTCACCGAGGGCGAACTCATCTGGGATGCATCCTCGGGCGACTTCGATGCGCGCCGCTCGACGGCTGTGCACCCGGCACTCCTCGGCGCCCTCGGGGAGGAACCCCGGCACCTCGACCTCCGCTGGGCGCAGGACGAGGACGATCTCGACCTGCGCAGCACTCGATTCCGGGCTGCGGTCGCGGACCTCGCAGCCCCCATCCATGGGATCGCGAAGGACGAACTCGACAGCGAGGACGTCCGCCTCCATCGCCGAGCACAACGACTCGCCAGGGGAGCGGTGGCCGCACTCGTCCTGCTCTTCATCGCATCGGTCGGCGCCGCGGTGTTGGCCGTTTCCAACGCGGCGCGTGCCGACGAGGCAGCGGTCGAAGCGCGCGCCGAAGCCGATCGTGCGCTCGCCGCCGAGGAGTTGGCCGACGAGCGACGCGTCGAGGCGGAGGAACAACGCGCCGAGGCCGAACGCCAACAGGCCGTGGCCGAGGAGAATCTCCGCCGCGCGCTGTCGGCCGAGGAGCTCGCCGAGTTGGAGGCCGAGCGGGCGCTCGAGGAACAGCTGCGGGCGGAGGAACAGGCGTCGATCGCCGATGCGGAGCGAAACCGCGCCGTTCTCGCGCCGCTGTGCGACTCGTACGCCCGCCTGCGCGACATCGAGGACAACCGGTTCCTCTTCAGCGTCGGCGAGTTGTACGAGACCGACCTCTTCACGACCAGTCCCGTGACCGACGACAACCGCAACAGCATCATCCAGGGGATCTTCGGGGCCGTGCTCGACACGGGGCTGTTGGAGGGGGCCGGGATCGTCGCGGTCGAGGCCCTCTGGGAGTTCCAACTCGGGTCCGACGATGCCCAGTCCGACGGTCGCCCGCTGGATTCGTTCCTCGACGACCCCACGCTCCTCCCGCCGTACGAGCGGGACTACCCAGTCGGCGTCGGCGAGGGACCCGAGGCGTCGTACGACTACTACGACGGGTTCGTGTCGCTCACGTACGACGAGGCGCTCGCCGACGTCGACTTCTACCTCGGCGGCGTCTGCTCCTCGGTCTGAGGGCCGTCACGCCTCGGGCGAGCGACGGCGCGACAGCACGATGGCGACGCCGACGAGCACTCCCAACACTGCAACGAGCGCGAAGGCGAGGGTCGTGGAACCGACATCGGTCACGAACCGGTTCGCGTCGTTGCTCCGGTCGGTGAACCATTCGATCGGCCCTCCGGATCCGGCGGAATTTCCGCGGATGATCTGTATCTCGGTCCACCCGTAGTACGCGACGTAGGCGCCACCCACGACGAGGAGCACGCCGGATGCCTTCTGCACCATGGTCATGCCACTGCGCAAGAACTGCACCACCCGGTCCTGCGCCAGCGCGACCGCTGCTGTCAGCACCGTGATCACGAGCATCATCCCGGCGGCGTACGCGAGGAACGCCGCCATCCCGGACGCGAAGCTCGTGTCCCGGAAGCTCGTGGCCACTGCGCCCAGGAAGACGGGGAGGGTGCACGACAGCGAGACCGTCGCATAGCTGACGCCGAAGAGGAACATCGACGGCAACGACCCGTCGCGTCCACCTCGTTGGAGGCGGGGCAGGTTGATCTTCGGCTCCCAACCGGCGAGCATCGCGACGCCCACTGGGACGAGGCCGATGCCGATCGCGAGCGTGAGCCAGGGCAGGCGGTCGCTGATACTTGCGCGGAATCCCGTGATGACGATGCCGAAGAGCCCGAAGACGAGGACGAACCCCAACGACACGGCCAGTGCCACGACGAGGCCACGACGGACCCGGGCGATCGCATCCGGCGCATCGTCCCGGTCGGATCCGACGAAGTAGGCGACGTAGGTCGGCAGCATGGCGAACCCACACGGGTTGAACGCGGCCACCAACCCGAAGCCGAGGGGGAGTGCGAGGTCCACGTCGAGCATCGACTCGGAACCCTCGCAGGTCTACGTCGATTCCCGCGACGACGCCGACGAGACGTAAGACTTTGTTTCGCTTCCGCGACCGTTCTGGCGGTCGATTCGCTGGCACACTGACCTCCGTGAGACCCGGACGGACCGCCGCAATCGGCTTCGCAGTGACCGCGACCGTCGCGGCCTGTGGAGGATCGAACGAACCGGCCCTCGACACCCGAGCCGGCGACACCACCTCGTCGACGCCGGCCGAGTCAGGTCCCGATGCCTCGTCCGGAGCGGTGGGGGATCCAACCGGGTCGTCATCGAGTCCGATCGTTGCCGACATCGACGTCCCGGACGTCGAGGTGCTGTCGGTCCCGTCGGGGGAGTCGGTCAACGTCGCCGAGATCGCCCTCGGGCAAGACACCCTGTTCTGGTTCTACGCACCCCACTGACCGACGTGCAACCGGGAAGCCCCGGAGGTTCAGCAGTTCGCTGAACAGAACGCCGACAACGTGCAGGTCGTGGGCCTCGGCACCCAGGACGACTTCGACTTCGCGACACGCTTCGCTTCGACGCACGAGCTGACGTTCCCGATGGTGTGGGACCCCGGGTTCGACTCGTGGCGCCACTACGACATCCTCGGTCAACCCGCCTATGTGCTCGTCAGCGCTGCGGGGGACGTCGTGGCCAAAGACTTCGGCATGTGGCCCGACGACATCCTCGACCGACTCTCGTAGAGAGCCAGGGGACAGCGGGGGTGAGCGTCAGCGGGCGTTCTCTGCATCACTTTACAGAACGTGCATTCTCGGCGCTGACGGTGAGCCGCGCTCTGCACCGACAAGCCGTTCGCCCACGGTGCCGGGTTCGGTTCTGACGTTCTCGTGCCGGTTTCGGGACCGGACGGAACACTCGCGTCGGCCGGGCTGGCGTCTCAGGCCTCTGACTGACCTCTCGGCAATGGCTTCACTTTCCGGCGCCGCGTGCCGATGAGGATGTCGTGGCCGCCGGGGCCCTTTCGGGCGGTGCCGATCGGGCGGATCGATCGACACCCTCGAGACGGCTCGTCCACGACACATGCGCAGTTTCGTCACAGTGACGCTATTGCGCTGATCTGAGCTGTGGGGAGAATCGTTGATGCCAGGGCGCGAATGGTCGATGGACGAGCTGGTGGGGCTCGTCGAGGGCACACGGATCGTCGGAAGAGATCGACAGGCCATGCCGGTACCGCTCCCGGCCCGGCTCACCGAGGTGGCCGAACCGGACGCTCGACCGTGGGATGCACAGCTGGTCCAAGACCATCCGTCCGACTTCGGCAGCGTCGTCGACGCCTGGTGGCGAGCGATCGCACGGCCCGGCTGTGTCCAGACCGTGCGCGTCCGACGGGAGATCCATGGACAGTGGTACGAGGTGGATGTCAGCTCGATCAGCCTGCTGCACCAACCGGACCTCGGGTGCGTGCTCACACTGTCGCGTCGTCTCGACCCGGTGGACACACCCCCACCGCCGATGCGATCCGACGGGTCCAGCTTCGCGGCCCCGCACTCGATCGTCCAGCACCTCGACGAGCTCGGCGTGATCCTGCGAACCGAGGGCGATGTCGAACAGGTGTTCGGCATCGAAGCGGCGGCACTCAACGGCAACGCCGTGCTCGACCACCTCCACCCCGACGACCACGATGCTGCGATCGCGATGTGGATACAGGTGCTCGATTCGCCCGACCGTGCTCGCACGATCCAGCAGCGCATCGTCCGCCCCGACGGATCGGCACTCTGGATCCAGTCGACGGTCATGAATCGGATGGAGACCGCCGGAACCATCTTGTCGATGTCCCACGACATCAGCACCAACCGCGCCAAGGAAGCAGCGCTCGCGGCGAGCGAACAGGAACTCCGCTTCCTCACCGAGGCGGTACCGGTCGCCGTGTTCCGTGCCGACGAATCCGGCACGGTGACATTCGCGAACGTCCGCTGGTCGTCTCTCCTCCATGGCGCGTCGACGTTGGCGGATGTGCTGGAGCTGTTGGACGCCGACGGACGCAGACGGCTCGAACGCAGCTGCGTCGAGGCGAAGGAGTCCGGCGGATCATCGTCCTGTCGGGTCCAGACCGCCGATGGCGATCGACATCTCGAGTTCCGGCTGCAAGGCGTGCGCGGCCACGTCGACCCCGATGTCGGCGTCGGCGTCATCGGCACCGTCGACGACGTCACCAGCGCCGTCATCCGAGCCTTCGAACTCCAGGCCTCGGCCGAACGGGACGCACTCACCGGCCTCGCGAACCGGCGCGGTCTGAGTCGGACCCTCGCCGCGGCCGTCGCCGGTGGACGTTCGGCACTCGTGCTCTTCGGCGACCTCGACGACTTCAAGCAGGTGAACGACGAGTGGGGCCACGATGTCGGCGACCGAGTACTGACGGCGATCGGCCACCGCCTTCGCGACGCGGTGCGGCCCGACGACGTCGTGGGGCGCTGGGGCGGGGACGAGTTCGTCGTCGTCTGTCTCGACGTACCCGACGGGCACGAAGACGACGTCCTCGGTCGCCTCCATCTGGCGTTGGCGGAACCGATCGAGGTCGATGGACACGCGTACACCGCGCACGTCTCGCTGGGAGCGGTTCGTCCGGCCCCGGGCGACGATGCAGAGGCCGTTCTGCGCTGCGCGGACACCGCGATGTACGAGGCGAAGCGATCTCGACATCGCGTCGACCGTCGTTAACCTCGCATCGTGGCTGATCTCGAGTGCCCGGAATGCGGCGAGGACGAGGCACTCGACGGCCGTCCCACGGGCGTGGGCGAGGTGATCGAGATCACCTGCGGAACCTGCGACCGCACCTGGGAACGCGATCCAGCGCCACGCTGCGCTCGCTGTGACGGAACCGACCTCTTCGCGGCGTGCAGAGCAGTCGTCGAGCGCTCACGCGGTTCACAGCTCTCGATCGTCGCCACCGAGGTCATCCACCTCTGCATGTCGTGCGACGAGGAGTTGGTCGGGCGCTACCGGATCTCCCGCTCACCACTGATGCCCGACGAGTTGCCGACGACCTGACCCCTGGTGAGGCCGTGGCATCGTGTTCGGATGCTCCACGGTCACGTCCACCCGTCGTTCAGCTCGGTCACGCACCTCCTCGACCGTTACACCGCGGGCAAGAAGCGCTACGGCGGAGCGGTCTGCGTCTACTTCCGCGGCGAGAAGGTCGTCGACGCCTGGGGCGGCGTCCGCGATCCGTCGGGTGCGCCGTGGGAGGAGGACACCATGTCGATCTCGTGGTCGACGACCAAGGGCGTCACCTCGACGGCGCTGCACGTGCTCGCCGATCGCGGTCTGATCTCCTACGACGCTCCCGTCGCGGTCTACTGGCCCGAGTTCGGGCAGGCCGGCAAGGAACGAGTCACGGTCCGTCAACTGCTGTCCCATCAGGCTGGACTCCACCGACTCGCCGGTGTCGTGCCCGACGCCGACCACTTCCTCGACTGGGACGCCATGACCACCGCGCTCGCCGCGCAGCCGTCCGATCCGCCCGCAGGAACGGGCTCGGGCTACCACGCCATGAGCTACGGCTGGCTGGTGGGCGAGATCGTCAAGCGGGTGTCGGGACGGACCCTGGGGGCCTTCGTACGCGATGAGATCGCCACACCGCTCGGCCTCGACGGACTCCACATCGGATTGCCAGAAGGGTCTCGGCACCGAGTCGCGCCGCTCATGCCGCCCTACCGAGCCGTGAACCCGAAGGTCGAAGCGGCCGTCACGGACTTCCTGCTGCGTCACGGACCGTTCAAGCGCCTGGTCGAGACCTCGGCCGTCCCCGGGGTCATGGAGTTGTTCCGGGATGTCTCACTCCGCGTGCTCGACGCCGAGATCGGTGCCGCCAACGGCACCTTCACCGCTCGCTCGCTCGCCCGCCTCTATGCCATCTTCGCCAACGACGGCGAGCACGACGGTGTCCGCCTCCTGTCCCCCGGTCGCGTCGCATTGATGTCCGAGCAACAGACCGACGGTCGCGACTACTGCGTGCCCATCAAGATGCGCTGGCGGATCGGCTATCACCAGGGGTTCATCGCCGCGCTGCACCAGATGCCGAACGCATTCGGGCACTTCGGACTCGGCGGCTCCGGCGCCTGGGCCGACCCCGATCTCGACCTCGCGGTGGCCTACGTCACCAACGACATGCGGTCGGCGAGCACGCCCTTCGGAGATGCTCGCCTGGCCCGGATCGGCGCTGCGGCAGCGAAGGCGGCCCGCGCCGCTTGAGCGAGCGCGTCGGTCATTCCACCAACACGGAGGTTCGTCGCGTCTCTCCCTGCTGAGCTCCCGAGAGCGCGACGGACACGTCGGAGCGCAGCACGAGCCCGCGAGCCGGGTCCACGAAGAACGTGCCGGTCTCCTGGACGCGCTGTTCGACGGTGTCGCCGCCGACGGTCGCCGTGATGACGGTCGTCCGAGATCGTTCGACCTGCCATGCCCGCACGCTCGTGCCGGCGTGGAGCACCTCGACCTCTGCCGTCACTCCCCCGCCTCCGGTCACCACGAACTCCGTCGGCAATCCAGCGACCTCGGTCGTGCATCTCGAGTCCACCGACCACACAGCCGATACCTCGAGCGGTCCGAACTCGACGAACGGGGGATCCCAGGTGCAGTCCTGCGAGGTCTGTCCATCGATCTCGATCCGTGTGGACCGCACGAGGGCTCCCGCGGACGACCAGTCGAAGACCGACACCTGCCGCTCCCCGTCGGACGCGGCGACGACCTGGATCGTGCTCACGCCATCCGACTCGCCGACCACGCTGAACTCGCGTGTCTCCACCCGGCTCGACGACTCCCCATCGCTGAGGGAATCGATCTCGTAGCGGTAGGTCCCCGACGCCGGTACGACGGCTCGACCGAGCGGTGCCGTGGTCGTGGTCGTGTTCGTGGAGGCCGGAGCGCCGGATCCAGACGACGTCGCCGTGGGATCGGCAACGACGCCTTCCGCTCGAGGGTCGCCCGCGACCGTCACCGTCGGGTCGGCCGGATCGGTCGTCGTCGACATCGTGGACTCACCAGTGTCGGCGGCCTCCGTGCCGGCATCGTGGGTCACCACGCCCAGCCCACCGGCGGCGAGCAGTACGCCGATCACGGGCACGAGGGCCCGACCGAAGCGATCCAGTTGGTCGGGCCCAGGCATGCCGACGGGAGCGTAGCCATGCGATCTCCCGCCCATCGCGACGCCGACGACCGTCGGCCACGTGGGGATCGGTACAGTTCGTGACAATGGGTGCGCAGGGGCGAGAGAGCCGACGGCCGAGCCGGGCGGAACGGCGGGCACAGCTGCTCGATGCAGCGGTCGAGGCGATCCGGACGATCGGCGCCGGCGCGTCGATGGAACAGCTGGCGAAGCAGGGCGGCGTGACCAAGCCGATCCTCTACCGCCATTTCGGCGATCGCGACGGCCTCGTCGATGCGATCGGCGAACGGTACGCCGAACACCTCCTCGAACGACTGATGCCGAGCCTCGACTCCGACAAGCCGATCGAACTCCTCCGCCGGACAGTCGATGCGTACCTGGCCTTCCTCGAGGAGGACTCGGAGCTCTATACGTTCCTGCTCCATCAAGCACCCCGGACTTCCAAGCGCGTCGACGAACGTCCCATCAGCTCCCTCATCGACGCCATCGGTCGTCAGGTCGCCGTGGCGATCGGCGATCAACTCCGCGCCAACGGACTCGACGCCGGCGGAGCCGAGCCGATGGCGTTCGGGATCGTGGGCATGGTCCATCAGGCCGGCGACTGGTGGATCCGGTCGCGCACCATGTCACGCGCGGCGCTCACCGACTACCTGGCGACGTTGCTGTGGAATGGTTTCTCGGGTCTGCGAGAAGCGACGACCCCCGCCGACGCCGACGCGAGCCCCGTCCTACACTGACCACGGAGACGCCCGACCGAGGAGATCGTTCGTGACCAACGCACCGCCCCGCCCGACCCCGCACACGCTGCCCGAGTTCGAATCGGTGGAGGACGAGCGGCTGCATCGCAAGCAGCGTCTCGCCGCGACGTTCCGTCTCTTCGGCCGCTTCGGCTTCAACGAGGGCGTTGCCGGCCACGTCACGGCTCGCGATCCCGAACACCCCGAACTGTTCTGGGTCAATCCGTTCGGTCTCAGTTTCGATCTGATCCGGGCGTCCGATCTGATCCTCGTCGACCACAACGGCGCCGTGGTCGAGGGCGACTGGCCGGTCAATCAGGCCGCGTTCGCCATCCACTCCCAGATCCACGCTGCCCGACCCGACGCCGTCGCCGCCGCCCACACCCACTCCAAGAACGGCCGTGCCTGGTCGACGCTGGGTCGCACCCTCGATCCGATCACCCAGGACGTCTGTGCCTTCTACGAGGACCACGCGCTCTTCGACGACTACACCGGCGTCGTACTCGACGTCGAGGAGGGCAAGCGGATCGCGCACGCCCTCGGCGATCGCAAGGCCGCGATCCTGCGGAACCACGGGTTGTTGACGGTCGGCGGATCGGTGGACGAGGCCGCATGGTGGTTCATCTCGATGGAGCGTTGCTGCGAGGTCCAACTCCTCGCCGAGGCAGCCGGCACGCCCGTCATGATCGACGAAGCCGGGGCGACGCAGGCGGCCTCGCAGGTGGGATCCAGCTTCGCCGGGTGGTTCAGCTTCCAGCCGTTGTACGACAAGATCGTGGCCGACCAGCCCGACCTGCTCGACTGAGCGTCCGGTGGCCGACGTCGTTCCCATCAGCGAGAAGCTCCGCGACTCGCGCGAGACCCTCCTCCAACGTCACCTCACTGCCCACAACGAGGGCGACGTCGAGGGCGTCCTCGCCACGTTCAGCCGTCCGCGGATCGAACTGATCGCGTCCGGGCGCGTGCTCGAAGGCACCGAGGCAGTGCGTTCGTATCTCGAGGACCGCCGCCACTCATTCCCCGACCAGCACTTCGAGGTCATCTGCCATCACCACAGCGACGGCGCCGTGGTGTCGGAGCACTGGATGACCGGCACACACCTGGGCGACCTCCATGGCGTCGAGCCCACGGGTCGACGGTTCCGGGCCAGGATGGCTGCGATCTTCGAGTTCGAGGGCGAAGACCTGGTCAACCAGCGGCTCTACTACGACGCCGGGACCATCGCCCGCCAGCTCGCCTGATCAGGCGCGCTGCCAGAAGGGCATCGGAACCACGGTGGCTGGGACGGCGTTCCCTCGCACGTCGATCTCGACGGCGGCACCCTCGTCCACCTCGGGCGGCAGGAACGCCATGGCGATCCCGGTCTCGAGCATCGGGGAGAAGTTCCCGCTGGTGACCACCCCGACCTCGGCTCCGTCGATCAGCACCGGATAGCCGTCGCGCGGTGGTCGCCGACCCTCGCACCGCAGTCCACGCAACCGACGGCCGACCCCGGTCTCCTTCTCGACGGCGAGCACAGCCTTCCCCCGGAACTCCGTGTCCCAGCGCACCACCCAACCGAGACCGGCCTGCAGCGGGGTGATCCCAGGGCCGAGTTCGTGTCCGTGCAATGGCAGGCCGGCTTCGAGCCGGAGCGTGTCGCGCGCGCCCAGGCCGGCTGGAGACACGCCGGCATCGAGGACCGATTCCCAGAACGACGGTGCAACCCCAGCAGGAACCGCGCACTCGACGCCGTCCTCACCCGTGTAGCCGGTGCCGGCGACGATGCACTCCTCCCCCTCCCAGGTGAACCGCGCCACGGCGAACCGCCCGACCGCGGCAGCGTCGGGGGCGATCGTCCCGAGTTGCGTCCGAGCGTCGGGCCCCTGGATGGCGATGACGGCTCGGGACGCCGTGACGTCCTCACCGCCGATGGCCTCGACCACGCCTTCGGTGTTCGACGCATTCGGCATCACGTCGAAGCGGTCGTCGTCGACCCACCACACGATGATGTCGTCGAGGACCGATGCATCCCGGTCCGACAGCAGATGGGTGTACTGGGCCCGTCCCGGGCCGATGCGTCGGAGATCGTTGGTCAGGGTGGACTGCAGTGCCTCGAATGCGTCGCCTCCGGTCACGCGCACCGTGCCGAGGTGCGAGACGTCGAACGCGACAGCCCCGTCGCGGCACGCTCGGTGCTCGGCGACGGTCCCGGCTTCGTACGAGAGCGGCATCTCCCACCCGCCGAAGGGAACCATCTTGGCCCCGAGTGCGCGGTGGGCAGCATCGAGCGGTGACTGCTTCATGGACCGAGCATGACACGCCCGGCCGGCGGGTCAGCGCTCTGCGACCGCCGGGGCATCGTCGAGGTCGGCGCCGGCATCGGCGGGAGAGAAATGGGCGACGGCAGCGTCGAGCTCTTCGAGAACGCCGTCCATGGGCAACAGGTTGAGCACGCCCTGGCCCTGGTAACGGTTCACGACATCGACGAGTTCGCCCTCGCGGACGAGCACGGCAGAGGTGCCCGAGATCACGAGGTGGGCGGACGCGACGTCTTCGCCGAGCTGCTCGCGGAGATAGTCGAACGCATCGCGGATCGACTCGAGCTTGATCCCGGCGTCGAGCAGACGCTTGATCACCTTCAGCTCGAGCAGGTCCTTGTAGGAGTACTTGCGACGACTTCCCGAACCGGCAGCGTCGGCGAGGGACGGCCGGATGAGATCGGTGCGGGCCCAGTAGTCCAGCTGGCGATAGGTGATACCGACGACCTCGGCGGCCTTCTTTCCCGAGAATCCGTCGACGAATGCTTCAGTCATGCCCATCGCTCCTGTGCTGCCCGGTGGCCCGGAACCTCCGCTGCGGACGACAGCAGCGAAATTACGTGTCTGTGGTGCGGGGCATGGTACGACCGGCCGACCTCGCGGTCAATGGGTCAGCCGGTGAGTCGGGGCACGCCGACTTCGTCTCGTAGCGCTTGGAGCTGGGCGACCGTCCCGATGGCGATGAGGATCTCCCCCGCGTTGATCGGCGTGTCGGGCGGCGGATTCGTTCGGAAGTTCCCTGCGTCGTCGCGCATGGCGAGAACCAGGGCACCCGTGCGATCCCGGAGATGAGCGTCCCGCAAGCTCTCCTCCGCGATGGGTGAGCCGGCAGGTACCTGCACCTCGGCGAGACGGAACTCGAGGCTTCCGTCGTGCATGACGACATCGAGGAAGTCCGCCACCGATGGCTGCAGGATCATCGCAGCGATGCGCTCGCCGCCGATGTACTGCGGATTCACGACCCGATCCGCACCGGCCTGGGCGAGCTTCGGTTCGGCCGATTCGACGCGGGCCCGGGCGACGATGAACAGGTCGGAGCGTGCCGACCGACCCGACAGGGTCACGAACAAGTTCGCGGCATCGGTGTCGAGAGCGGCGACGAGCGCGCTGGCCCGCTCGATCGACGCAGCGGACAAGACCGCGTCGTCGGTGGCATCGCCGGTCACGAACGGTAGGTCGAGGTCGTGGAGTCGGTCGGGGTCGATGTCGATGACGACCACGTCCTTGCCCGCTGCAGCGATGTCGTTGGCGATGGTGCGGCCGACGCGACCCCAGCCACACACGATCACGTGGCCGGACATCGCTGCGATCGTGCGTTCCATGCGTCGTCTCCAGAGTTGGTCGGTCAGGCGCCCCTCGACGAGGGTCTCGAGCAGGACGCCGAGGGTGTAGAAGGCGGTCCCGACGCCGCCCATGATGACGAAGATCGTGAACAGACGGTAGGCCTGCGACTCGTCGTCGACGCCGACTTCTCGATACCCCACCGTCGAGACGGTGATGACCGTCTGGTACACGGCGTCGAGGGGAGCGAGGCCGAGAACCATGTAGCCGACGCTGCTGACGATCGTCACTGCGGCGAGGAGACCGACACCGCGCTGGATCCGGTTCGTGTGTTCCTCGAAACTCATGCGCCGCGGTTCGATGCGCGGCGGGAGGCGGGCCACTGGGCGACGGCGTCTAGGACGCGAAGTCTTCGGGGTTCACCTGGTCGATGAACTCCCGGAACTCCTCGACCACCTCGTCGGCGTCGACGTCCTCCGCCGGGGCATCGTCTTCGTCCTCCTCGACGTAGCCGACCTCGGCCAGCACGGCCTCCTCGGCGTACACCGGCGTGCCGACGCGGACGGCGATCGCCATGGCGTCGCTCGGGCGGGCGGACACGACGTGGGTGTCGTCGGCGGCCGAGAGCACGAGATCTGCGTAGAAGATGTCATCGCGCAGCGCCGAGATGACGATGCGGTCGATGTGAGCACCGAGATCGTCGATCAGGGTGGCGATGAGGTCGTGCGTCATGGGTCGACGGGTCTCGACACCGTCGAGCGCGAAGGCGATCGCCTGCGCCTCGGGCCCTCCGATCATGATCGCCAGGAGCCGACGCTCCCCCTCCTGCTCGCGGAGGAGCAGTACAGGGGTGTTCGAGGGCATGTCCACACGGACTCCGACGAGCTCCATCTCCACGGTCATCGGCGTCACCCTATCGTCGGTCTGCCGCTCTCGTCCCCGCGATCGTCTGCTCAGGGCAGGGTGTCGCTGAGCGCCTTGCGCAACAGGGCCGCGTGCAGCGACTCGCCGACGCCAGCGAGCTCGGCAACGGTGTCCGCGGCGCGCGAACGGGCCTCGGGGTTGCGCTGTTTGAGCAGCGGCATCACGAGTTGTTCGAACACGCCGGCTTCTCGCTCGGCGGCGATCTTGTACATCCGCAGGTGACGGACCTCGATGCCATGGTCGAGGAAGCTGCGGCACGCGTCGACCACGGCCCGGGCGGACGGCTCGAAGTACGACTCCGCCCCGACGCGTCGCGACTCGATCATCCCGAAGCTCTCGAGATCCGCAACGATCTCCGCAGACACGCCCGACTGCGAGGCCAACTCGTCGGCGGTGAGTGACGTCGACGTGGGCCCGACGC
>JAPKDO010000413.1 GCA_028822535.1 Acidimicrobiales bacterium | reverse complement strand
TCGAACGCATGCCGTCGGCCCAGTGGTCGCCGAGCGTGCGACCGTCGCGGCCGGTCACGTCGTAGCCGGAGCGGCGCACGTACGAGGTGCCGACCTCGAAGCCCGACGCGTAGATGAGGCAGTCCAGCTCGTAGTGCTCGCCAGCGACCCAGACGCCGGTCTCGTCGATTCGGTCGACGCCTTTGCCATCGGTGTCGACGAGGTGGACGTCGGGGTTGTTGTAGGCGTCGAGGTATTCGTCGTGGAAGCACGGACGCTTGCACAACTGGCGGTACCAGGGCTTGAGCGCCTCGGCGGTCTTCTCGTCGGCGACGACCTCGTCGACCCGCCGACGGATCTCCTCCATCTTCTCGTCGTCGCTCTCGTTGAACGCCCGCAGCATGGTCTCGGCCGAGAACTCCTCCGCACCCATCTCGACGACCTTGTCGCGGATGCGCTTGGCGATGTCGGTCCAGCCGTCCATCACCAGGTCCTCGTCGGCGAAGCCGCCGGTCTGGAGCGTGGTGAAGTTCATCAACCACTTGTACTGCCAGCCCGGTTCGAAGACCTCGTTCTCGAACCAGTCGGGGTCGGTCGGGCGGTTGTCGCGGATGTCGATGGACGACGGCGTCCGCTGGAAGACGTGGAGCGATCCGCACGCCCGGGCGAGGTGGGGGATGCACTGCACCGACGTGGCGCCGGTCCCGATGATCCCGACGCGCTTGTCGGCAAGGTCTTCCATCGGGGCGCCGGCGGGGTCGCCGCCGGTGTAGTCGTAGTCCCAGCGGCTGGTGTGGAAACTGTGGCCGGCGTAGGTCTCGATGCCCGGGATGCCAGGGAGCTTGGGACGATGGAGCGGTCCGGTCCCCATGCACACGTACTTGGCCCGCATCTCGTCACCCCGGTTGGTACGGATGATCCAGCGGGAGGCATCGTCGTCCCATTCGACGTCGGTGACCTCGGTCGAGAAAACCGCGTTGTCGTACAGGTCGAAGTGCGTGCCGATCCGTCGGCAGTGCTCGAGGATCTCGGGCGCATGCGCGTACTTCTCGGTCGGCATGTGCCCGGTCTCCTCGAGGAGCGGCATGTAGACGAACGAGGTGGTGTCGCACTGCGCGCCGGGGTAGCGGTTCCAGTACCAGGTGCCGCCGAAGTCGCCGCCCTTCTCGATGATGCGGACGTCGTCGATGCCGGCTTCTCGCAGTCGGGCACCGGTGACGAGGCCGGCGAACCCGCCACCGATGAAGGCGACGGTGACCTCGTCGGTCAGCGGCTGACGCGGGGAGGCGGTGGCGTAGGGGTCCTCGAGGTAGTGCGCGAACGCGCCGACGGGTTCGACGTATTGCTCGTTGCCGTCTGCGCGTAGCCGCTTGTCGCGCTCGGCCCGATACCGCGCATGGATCGCAGCGCGATCCGCGTCGGTGTGATCGAGACGCGCATCATCCCCCGTGATGGTCATGCGGACGACGAAACCACAGACTTGACCGGCGGGTCAAGATCCGACCGAGGGTATGCCGTCACGCCCGAACGTTCACGCCGATGCGGTCTCGCGGTCCGGGGCCGGGTTCGAGAACTGCATCGCCTCGTCATGGATCCCGGAGCGCTTGAGGGCGCGGTGGTCGGCCAGGTAGCTCTGCTTGACCTGCCACGGGAAACGGCTGCCCTGTTTGGGGAAGCGGTCCTGCGAGCGGGTGACGTAGCCGGAACTCAGGCCGAGCAGCGGTTCGGCGGTCACCGATGCGTCGTGGTTCTCGGGCGTGCACTGCCGAAGCCCGGTCTCGTGCATGTGATTCAACAAGCGGGTGACGTACTGACAGGTGAGGTCACACTTCAGGGTCCACGACGCGTTGGTGTAGCCGATCGCGATGGCCAGGTTCGGGACATCCTCGAGCATCATCCCCTTGTAGGTGAGCTTGTCGGGGAGATCGACCGGTTCGCCGTCGACGCTCGCCTCGATCCCGCCGATGAAGAGGAGCTCGAGGCCCGTTGCGGTGACGACCACGTCGGCCGGCAGTTCGGTGCCCGACTCCAATCGGATCCCGGTCTCGGTGAACGTCTCGACGTGGTCGGTCGCGACCGATGCATCGCCACGCTTGATCGCCTTGAACAGGTCCCCGTCCGGGACGAGGCAGAGCCGCTGGTCCCACGGGTCGTAGCGGGGTTTGAAGTGAGTGTCGACCTCGTAGCCCTTCGGGAGTTGTGCCTTCACCAGGGCTCGGATCGCCCTTCGGGTGAGCCTCGGGAACCGTTGGCTGAACTGGTAGGAGCCCTGGGTCAGCAGGGCGTTGAACCACTTCACGACAGGGCCCGACCACGTGGTGGGGAGGATCCGTCGGGCCAGGTTGACCAGCGGGTTCTTGGCCGGCAACGCCACGATGTAGGTGGGGGAGCGCTGGAGCATGGTCACATGCTCGGCGGCGCCGGGTCCGGAGCCACGGGCCATCGACGGGATGAGGGTGACCGCGGTGGCGCCACTGCCGATGACGACGACGCGCGTGCCGGCGTAGTCGAGATCCTCGGGCCATGCCTGGGGGTGCACGATCGTGCCGGCGAAGTCCTCGATGCGGGGGAAATCGGGCTGGTAGCCGTGGTCGTAGCGGTAATAGCCCGAACAGGAGAACAGGAACCCGGCGGTGAGCGACACGGTCTCGACCGATCCGGACTCGGGATCGGTGCGCTCCGCCGTGACCTTCCAGTGTCCGTCCGGCGTCGACCAGTCGGCGTTGGTGATGCGGTGGTGGAAACGGATGTGATGCGCCTCTTGTTGTCAAGCAGCTGATTCGAGGTCGTCGTTGGCGTGCTGG
>JAPKDO010000412.1 GCA_028822535.1 Acidimicrobiales bacterium | reverse complement strand
CCATGAGTGCTCTAAAGCATACTTCACCGCTGGGGTGGTCGACGGCACCGAACAGACGCCGCACGAACGCGCCGATCGTGCCACCGCCGATCGCCCGCCCCGCCCACTCGGTCACGGTCAGGTCGTCGTTGAGCCGGTCGTCGATCAGCTCGACGAGGTCGCGGAACGACCGGACCGTCTGGCCGTCGATCGACACCGCCCCCGTCCCGGCGGGCGTCGCGTCCTCGAGCCTGCGAGCGACGTTGTGCACGACCATCGTGTACTGCTGGCGATCGTCCTCGGCATCGGCGAAGAGGAACGGCAACAACCGCTCCTTGCAGAACTCCTCGATCGTCCAGAAGAACGGCTTGACGCCGGTGGCGCGGGCCCCGACGTTGGGCTGGGCCGTGGGGTCCCCCGGGCGTGGCGGCGCGACGATGCCCACGCTCGAGAACGGACCGACCGGCAGACCGAGATGTCCGTACCGCTCGCGTTGGGTGTCGGTGAACTCGGCCGACCCGTTGTGGTGATCGAGGAACAACAGGTCCTCGCCCTTGACGTTGAAGATCAACGCCTTGGTGTTGGCCTGCGCCGCTCCCAAAACGCCCGAGTGGAACAGCGAGTACAGGAGGAAGGTGGCGTACGTCGTCTTGGTGGCCACACCGGAGACGCCCGAGATGTTGACGTGCGCGCCCCGGGTCCCGTCCAGGAACTCGCCTTCCAGGAAGAACGGCTCGTCGTCACGCGACAGTCCGGCCGGCACCTTCTTCTTCATCTCGTCGAACTGCAGCGCCCGGGCCCGCTCGTCGCCCGTCGCCTTCCGCACCGCCGCACCCGGCCACGGGGGCACGAACACCTCGGGTTCGACCCGCGTCGTCATGACCTTGGCCGCACGCGACACCTGTGCCGGCAGGACCCCGTCCTCGATCAGGAACACGTCGCTGTCGAACTGCGCTCCCTCGTGGCGGGCGCGGACCTGTTCGACCATCCCGAACATCTCGACCGTCTGCCCGTCGGGGAGCGAGCGGTCGGTGGCGACCACGTCGTCGAGCTGCAGGAACTGGTCGTCGGCGATCGCCACCCAGTACTCGAGCGGCGTGGCGTCGTCGGTGCCGATGACTCGCCCGGCGGGTCGGGCTTCGGTGGGGGGTTCGGGGGCGTCGGGTGCCATCTGAACCGACGGTACTCAGCAGGGGTGACACCTATCGCGGAGGCTCGGCCGCCCGCTCGTCGTGCCCGGGCGCATCGTGGTCGAGGACGAGGCCCATCGTCACGGCGTCCCACAACGACCCGTCCTTCCGACGCCAGTGCCGACGACGGTAGCCCTCCTCGACGAATCCGAACCGTTCGTAGAGCGCACGGGCCCGGTGATTCCACGGCCAATGATCCAGATCCATCTTGTGGGCACCGGCGTCGCGAGCCCATTGCAGCGCCGCCTCCATCAACGCCACCCCGATCCCCTGCCCGCGATGCCCGTCGGCCACGTTCATGCCCAGATGCGCGATCCCGACCGGGTTCTGCACGCTGAGGTTGCCGACGAGCGTCCCGTCCTCGAGCATCGCCACGAACATCGCCGACGTCTCGCCGTCCTCGATCGTCGTCGTGAACCGCTCCCGGTCACCGGCCTCGTCGAGCGGCAGCTCGGCGCCGATCCAGATCCCCTCACGTGCGACCTCGACGCGCATGGCGATCAGGTCGTCCATGTCGTCGATGGTCGCTCGTCGAACGTGCACTGCCATCCGGCGATTCTGGCGTTCAGCACGTGCACGGCGCTCGGGGGTTACGGTCCGGACCATGAGCAGGAACCTCCGAGACTTCTCCCTCGCCGTGCACGGCTTCGACGCCGTCGTCCGCCGGTGTCCCGAGTCCGCATGGTCGGCGCCGTCTGCGTGCGACGGCTGGACCGGTGCCGACGTGGTCGAGCACTTCATCGGGGTCGCCAGCGGCGTCATCAGCCTGGCCAGCGGCGCCGAGATCAAGCCCGAGCAGCCGAGCGGCGACCCGGCCGCCGACTGGACCCGCGTTCGCGACGCATTGATCGAGACGCTCGACGTGCCCGGGTGTCTCCAGCGCGAGGGCGACACGCCTGAACGCGAATCTGGCGACAGCCGACCATGCACGGGGCAGGTCGTCTGTCGCCAGATCGAGTTCGGGTGGGTCAGCCGCCCATCGAGCCGCTCATCGTCTCGCCCTGCGCGAGCTGGAAGATCTCGAGCTCTTCTTCGGTGTCGGCCCAGTCCTCGAACTGGATGACGCCGAGTTCGGTGAACTTCTGGCGCAGCCAACCGTCGTTGCGGTCGAGCAGGCCGAGCTTCTTGCAGTTCGGGACGATCTTGGCGAAGAGCATCGACTGGAACATCTGACGCTCGGGAGCCTGCATCACGAGCGGCAGGACCTCCTTGACGTCGAGACCCATACGGTCCCAGACCTCCTGCTGGAGGAAGCGGTCGCGCATACGGACCGCAGCCTCGAACGCGAACTCTTGGCGGACCTTCATCTCGGCGTCGGAGAGCTCCTCGTAGTACTCCTTGAGCGACAGCACGCCGAAGGCCACGTGGCGGGCCTCGTCCGACATGACGTAGCGGAGCAGCTTCTTGAGCAGCGGCTCGGTCGTCATCTGATGGATGAAGCCGAACGCGGCGAGGGCGAGACCCTCGACCATGATCTGCATGCCCAGGTAGGTCATGTCCCAACGGCTGTCCTCGATGATGTCGTCGAGGAGCAGGCCCAGGTGGGCATTGAGGGGGTAGTGACCCGACAGCTTGGTGTCGAGGTACTTGGCGAAGTCCTCGACGTGGCGGGCCTCGTCCATCACCTGGGTGG
>JAPKDO010000075.1 GCA_028822535.1 Acidimicrobiales bacterium | reverse complement strand
CTTACAAGGAAGATGTCGGGGGTTCGAGTCCCTCTGCGCCCACTGCTGTTGGCTCTCACCTACCCATTCGTTCGACCAGCCCCGGTGTTACGAGAACGCTCTGCAGGCAAGGGTTGGCGGCACGTCCGAGGCAGGACGGGATGGTCAGCGTCGGCACGGCCCGGTCGGTGCAGCGGGTCGATCGGTAACAGCGGCGTGGGGATAGCGAATAGGGGGTATGCGACCGGCATCCGGCACAGACGGTGTCGCCGCAAGCCGGGGCGGTCCACGCTGCGGGTGACCCTCCCGCAGGACCGCCCCGGCGCACTTCCTGATCGGTTCGTCGTCGGGTTCGTCGGCCTCGCAGCAACCCCGGGAGGCGAACCGGGAGAGAGAATCTGGTAACGAAATCGTCCCACCGGCGAAGTCCTCGGTGAGCGGAGTTCGTCCCTGATCCCATTTTCGACGGTCAGGTAGGGCTCCGTGTCTGTGACGGCGCCAGATCGAAGGGTGAGCTGGATGAGGCAACGGCGGGCAACGACAGTCGGTGCAGCCGTCGTCGCAGCCCTACTTCTCGCTTCAGGGGCGTGGTCGATCGCGGGTACCTCCACGGAGACCGAGGTCGACGTTTCGTGTCGGTCGGCGTCCATCGATGGGACGTCGACGGACTGCGAGGACATCGAATCGATCCTTCCCGACGAGCCCACCGTCGTCCCAGACGATGACAACTAGCAGGCACCCCAAGAAGGGAACGGCGATATGCGACGAAAGATGACAGGCGTGCTCCTCGCGCTGGTGCTGGCTGCGACAGCGGGTACCGGCATCGCAGCGGCCGCTGAACTGCCAGGTGATGACGGCCAGGCGCCACCGTCTGGAACGCAACGGTCGGAGGAGACGCAGCAGCTGCGGGAACCTGTCGAGGCTACCGAGGCTGAATACCGCGAGGCCCGGCAGGCCCGTGCCGGTCGACTCGATGAGCTGTCACCGAAGGCCCGCGAGATCGTGACCACACCGATCGAGGCGACCACGGTGATGGAGGCAGTGGCCCAGCCCCGCGAGGAGGAGTCGTTCCGACGGGCGTACGGTGGCCACCAGGGCAACGGCTGCTGGAATTTGAAGGTGACCAAGACCACCGAGAACGGTTTCGGCTGGGTGTTGACGCGTGCAGAGACCACGGTGCTGAACTACTGCATCAGCAACGACACGTTCACGACAACGCCGTCCACGTACCGGTACACCAACGCGTACTGGGGTTGGTCGACATGTGGCTGGTCGAACACCTACTCCGGCTGGGACGGGCCGTGGTACCTATATCGGGCCGCAGGCATCGCGAAGTTCGCGTACGCTGACAGCTGCTTCTCCCCGCAGGTGCAGCTACGAAACGAGATTGCTGCTCGGCATGACGGGCACTGGTGGTACTGGACATGAACGACAGGGATCCCGGCGCACTGCTCGAGACCTCCAGCGGTTTCGTGGCTAGCGGCATCGTCGGCCTTGTCGTCGCCGTCGTCGTGCTTGGGGTCGTCGCAGCGCTGGTCTCCCGCCGATTCGGGCGTCGAGGATCGCTGCGCGCAACACTCGTGTTGTTCGCTGTGGCGGTACCGGCAGGACCCGTGGCCGTTGGTGCGGTCGCCGCGCTCGTCGCCGGGTTCGTGGTTGTGTACCAGTTCCCCGATCGGCGCACTCAAACCGAAGCCACGAAGAGCACCTGAACCGCACCGGGACCCTCCCCCAAGGAACCGCCCTCCCGTACGTATCCGCCGTTGCGGGACGGGCGGCCCGCTCCGCCGGCCGGGGTAGAGTCACCGGCCGCCTCGATAGCGACGATGGTGACCGCCACCGAAACGGTCGCGCACATCTCCGGGAGACATGTCTGGAAGGTGCCGCTCGGAGATGCTGTGGCCAGCGTCCCAGAACATGCACTCGCAGGCGTGGCTTGGAGGATCGGGCGAGCACGGGGAAACGGGGTACTCGTGGGCAGGGTCGGCCCTGCGACGGTGCCGTGTCAGCGGTAGCGTTGACTACATGACTGACGACGCGGCCTCTGTCCTTCAGGAAGCGCTGGCGCTTCCCGAAGGTGAGCGTGCGAGCATCGCCGCCGAGTTGCTCGCGAGCTTGCCCGAGCCGCGCGGAGCGTTGGCGATCGATTCGCCGGAGTGGGTGCAGGAGATGGAGCGTCGCGCTCGAGGCGTCCTGTCGGGCGAGACGGTCACTGAGGGCTGGGGTGCTGTCGAAGGTCGCGTGCTTGATCGTCTCTCCGACGGGTGAGCGGCGAGGCCAGGTTCGATCCTCGGGCGTCAGCTGAGGTCGAGGAGGGTGCGGTTTGGTACGACGAGCGCCGCACCGGATTGGGTCGCGAGTTCATCGCAGAGGTGCGGGCCGCAGTGCGCACGGTTGCGAACTCGCCCGGCATCGGTTCGTTGATCGACGTGGCCGACCGCACGTTGGAGATGCGCCGCGTGGCGATCGCTTCCCGTAACAAGCCTCTACGTGGTGCACGGAGGTGAGGTTGTCGTGATCGCGGTCGCTCATGACCGACGGAGAACCGGGTACTGGGCACAGCGAGTTGACGCGCCTGAGTAGTCGACGGATCGATGCCAGCTGCGTGGGCCCTCGTCCCCGCAGTCTCCCCACATTCGCAGCCGTGCGCGGAGATTCGCCGTCGTTCGACGACCAGGTATGACCAGCGGTTTCGTGTCGTAGCCGTTCTCCGGCGTCCGGCTCGGTTGCTCTTACAAGGAAGATGTCGGGGGGTTCGAGTCCCTCTGCGCCCACCGTTGAGCATCCGGGCCGTCGTCGTTTCGGCACGCTCGGATGCCGCGAACTCCGGGTCTGGCGCACCTCGTTCCAGGTGTGTGAGACCGCTGTGCGTCGGGTCCTTGTTCGCCGCCCGGCGGCCCGGCGGGCGTGTCTTGCGAGCATCGCTCCCGTCACCGATTGGACCGGAGCGGCACGCCGATGATCGCCTATGGGCCGATCAGTGGTGTTCGGGTGCTCTCGGCGGCATGGATGGCCGGCGAGTACACACCTCCGAGCACCACCTGTTCGACCCGTTGACGTCGTCGATGCTCGCCATCGTCGATCTGACAGATCAATCCGATTCGACCCGACTCAGACACCAGGAGAACCTGCGTGAACGACCAACTCGTCCTGTGGATCACCGTCCCGCTGGTGACGGCCTTCATCGGCTACATCACGAACTGGTCGGCGGTGAAGATGATGTTCCACCCCGCCGAGCCCCGGGGCATCGGGCCGCTCAAGTGGCAGGGGATCGTCTATCGGATGTCGGGCAAGTTCGCCGGCGAGATCGCGAACACGACGAGTCAGGTCCTGTCGCCAGAGGATCTGGTCGGTCGGCTCGATCTCGCCGGCCTCATCGAGCGTCTACAGAACGAGCATCCCGACCATGTCGACTCGCTCGTGGGCGAGGCACTCGACGTCGTCGCCCCCGGCGTTTGGGCGTCGGCGGCCCCCGAGGCGAAGACTCAACTGCAGGCGATGCTCGTGGCACAGTCCGAGGCGGCGGTCTCGAAGGGGATGGACGAGCTCGGACCCAGACTCGGTGAACTCCTCGACCTCGAGGCCCTCGTCGTCGAGGAACTCACCGGCGAGAACTCCGAGCGGCTGGCTCGGGTCGCGCAGGAGATCGGCGGCAAGGAACTGCGGTTCGTCGAACTCTACGGTGGCCTTCTCGGCTTCCTGGTCGGTCTGATCCAGGTCGCGCTGTACGGCGTCTTCGGCGTGTGGTGGACGATGCCGATCGTCGGTGGCATCGTCGGACTCGGCACCAACTGGCTGGCGATCCAGATGATCTTCCGACCGCTGGAGCCCAAGAAGTTCTTCGGTGTCTTCACCTACCAGGGCATGTTCCCGAAGCGGCAGGCAGAGATCGCAGCGGACTACGGAAAGACCGCAGCGCGCGAGATTTTCACGCCAGACAAGTTGCTCGGGATGCTGCTCAACGGCCCGGGGCTTCCCACCTTGTTGACCGAGGTGAAGACGACGGCCCTCGCTGAACTCCGTGTGGTAGCGCCCATGGTCTCGATGCTCACCGGCGGCGTCGAGCCGACGGACGAACAGCTGGGCCAACTGGTCGACACCTTCATGACCCGCTCGCTGATGCTCGCGCCGACCGTGCAGCCGACGATCGAAGCGCACCTCGCCGAGACGCTTCGCCTCGAAGAGCTCATCGAGGAGCGGCTCGGATCGCTCGACAAGGAGCAGTTCGAGCGGATGTTGCGAGGGATCTTCGAAGAAGACGAGTGGATCCTCATCGTCGTCGGCGGTGCGCTCGGTGCCGCCATCGGAACGTTGCAGGGTCTCGCCGTGCTGGGATTCGATCTTTGAACTCCCCTGATCCAGCAGCGCTCGTCACCGAGTTCCCGCGGTCGGCGCCGGGCTCCCCGGCCGACATCATTCCGATCGTCGGGAAGATGGGGCTCGAGGTGCTCCACGCCGAGCGGGGGCGATGCGTGCTCCGGCTCCCGTTCGAGCCGAACATCAACCACGTGAACATGATCTATGCCGGGTCGATGTTCACACTGGCCGAGATGCCCGGCGGGGTCCTCTTCACCGCAGCATTCGACACGAGTCGTTTCGCTCCCGTCGTCGGAGAGATGAAGGTCCGCTTCGCCAAGCCGGCGATGTCGGCGCTGCTGGTCGACGCACGGATGTCCGACGAAGAGATCGAACGCGTCGCCGCGGAACTCGACGAGAACGGGCGGGCCCGGTGGGAACTCGACCAGGACATCGTCGACGAGTCGGGCACTGTCGTGGCGTCGGCCTCGGCGGTCTACTTCGGGATGGCCTACCCGCGCTGATCGTCGAGCGCGCGCCCGGGACCCGGACTATGTTGAGAGTGGAACTCTCACAAGATTCGGCACCCGGGGGCACACGTGACGAGACCATCGCGGTTCGAGGGCAGCATCGGTCGGACGGTCGCGGACTCGGAGGCGTGGTTCGACGAAGCCCCGCACCCTGGTGAGGACGCGCCGAACGTCGTGTTCGTGCTGCTCGACGACACCGGATTCGCTCAGTTCGGTTGCTACGGCAGCGACATCGACACCCCGAACATCGATGCCCTTGCGACCGGCGGACTCCAGTTCACGAACTTCCACGTCACGCCGCTGTGCTCGCCGACGCGGGCGTCGTTGCTGACCGGGCGTTCCCAACACGCCGTCGGTATGCGTGCCGTGTCGAACTTCCGCACCGGCTTCCCGAACCAACTCGGCCACATCTCGAACCATGCGGCCACGGTCGCCGAGGTGCTGCGCGAGGAGGGGTACGCGACCTTCTGCGCGGGCAAGTGGCACCTCGCGCCGATGGAGCAGTGCTCGGCGGCCGGACCGTTCGACCAGTGGCCTCTCGCCCGTGGCTTCGATCGCTTCTACGGCTTCCTCGAGGGCGAGACCGATCAGTTCCACCCCGACCTCGTCGCCGACAACCATCCAGTCGACCCGCCCGCCTCCTCCGGTGGGCGCGACGCTGACGACGGCTACCACCTGAGTGAGGACCTGGTCGACCAGCTGCTCCGGATGATCTCCGACAGCAAGGGCGTCCGGCCCGACAAGCCGTTCTTCGCCTACCTGCCGTTCGGGGCGACGCATGCCCCGCACCAGGCGCCGGCCGAGTACCTCGACAAGTATCGCGGTCGTTTCGACGAGGGCTGGGACGTCGTGCGGCAACGCTGGTTCGAGCGCCAGCAGGAGCTCGGGGTCATTCCCGAGGGAACCGAGCTGGCACCGCGCAACCCGGGCGTCGACGCGTGGGACGACCTGCCCGAGAACCAGCAACGGCTCAACGTTCGACTGCAGGAGGCGTTCGCCGCCTTCCTCGACCACACCGACGACCAGATCGGTCGGTTCGTCGAGGGCCTCCGGGCGATGGGCGAACTCGACGACACGATCTTCGTCCTGCTCGCCGACAACGGAGCGTCGCAGGAGGGCGGGCCGTTCGGTGTCATGCACGAGATGAAGTTCTTCAACGGCATCTTCGAGACCGCCGACACGGCGATCGATCGCATCGACGACATCGGCGGACCACACAGCCACACCAACTATCCGTGGGGGTGGGCGCAGGCCGGCAACAGTCCGTTCAAGTGGTACAAGCAGAACACCCACGAGGGTGGGGTCCACGTGCCGATGATCGTGCACTGGCCCAACGGCGTCGACGAGGCGCAGTGGGGGAGCCATCGCGACCAGTTCGCCTACGTCGCGGACGTCGTGCCGACGATCTACGAACTGGTCGGTGTGACGCCGCCCGAGACCTACCGCGGCATCGATCAACTCCCCGTCACCGGTCACTCGTTCGCATCGCTGTTCGCCGACCCGGCCGCGCCGGCGACGAACACGCTCCAGTACTTCGAGATGGGTGGCAGTCGGGCATTGGTGTCCGGCAGCTTCAAGGCGGTGCAGAAGCACGACAAGGGTGCCGACTACGACACCGAGACGTGGGAGCTCTACGACCTGTCGGTCGATCCGTCGGAATGCAACGATTTCGCGGACTCCGATCCCGGGAAGCTCGCCGAGCTGATCGACCTGTGGTGGGACGAAGCGCATCGCCACGGCGTGCTCCCGCTCGACGACCGGATGATCGAACTGTTCGGCGCCCGGTTCCGAGCCAACTCCCCGCACCCGCCCGACCGTCGCTACGTGTACCGGCCCCCGATGTCGCCGTTGCCGGCACAGGCCGCAGCCGCGATCGGCGGGCGGAGCTTCGACCTGAACGCGACGGTGTCGATGCTCGAGAGCGACGAGGGCGTGCTCTTCGCGACCGGCACCGAGAACTCCGGCATCGCGGTGTTCGTCCAGGACGGACGACTCGTCGTCGACTACAACGCGTTCGACGACCACACGATCGTCGAGTCGGCCGTCTCGTTGCCGTCGGGCGATTTCGTCCTGACCGCTCGGTTCCGTCGTGGCGAAGGGCGGTCGGGCTCGATCGAGCTCGCCGTCGACGACGTCGACTGTGGACGGGGGTCGACCGACCTCTACATGCGGATGATCTCGTCCGTCGGCCCGAGCATCGCCTTCGACCACGGCTCGGCCGTCTCGACTCGCTACGAGGCGCCGTTCCCGTTCACGGGCACGCTGCACCAGGTCGAGATCCAGCTCGTGTCGCGCCCCGCGCCCGGCACCGCCGAAGCCGAGGCCGCCGTGGAGATGTCCCGCCAATGACCAACCGCCCCATACCCCGACCCACCCCAACCCCCGCTTCTTGTCGCAGGTCGAGCCACCTGATGGTGCGGAGCCATGACAAGAACGAGATCTGGAGGAACCGAGGATGCTGACCATCACGCTGCTGGGCACCGGGAGCCCGTTGCCCGACCCCGACCGCGCCGGCCCGTCGACCCTGGTGACCGGTGGCGACGACCAGTTTCTCGTCGACGCCGGCCGCGGCGTCCTGATGCGGCTGGCGGGAGCGGGATCTGCTGCCGGTCAGCTGCGAGCGGTGCTGCTCACGCACCTGCACAGCGACCACATCACCGACCTGAACGACGTGATCACGAGTCGGTGGGTGATGACCTTCGAGCCGACACCACTGACCATCGTCGGCCCGGTCGGCACCCAGGATGTCGTCGACCACATCGTGGCGTCGCTCGGCCCTGACATCGGCTATCGCATCGCCCACCACGACGACCTCGACTATCCGCCCCCGGTCGATGTGATCGAGATGACCGAGGGAGAGATCGACCTCGGCGGGTCGGTGCGCGTCACGTGCGCCCCCACGGATCACAAGCCGGTTGAACCGAGCATCGGCTATCGCTTCGACTTCGACGGAGCCTCGGTCGTGGCAGCGGGCGACACGGTGCCGTGCGCCGGACTCGACTCGCTTTGCGACGGCGCGCAAGCACTCGTCCACACCGTGATCCGCAAGGACATGATCCGGGACATCCCGGTCCAGCGGCTCGTCGACACGCTGGACTACCACTCGTCCCCCGAGGAAGCGGCGCAGACCGCGGCCCGCGCCGATCTGGAGACGCTCGTGTTGACGCACTACGTCCCGACGTTTCCCTCCGGAGGCGGCGACGACTGGAAGGCGCTCGCAGCCGCGCACTTCGCCGGTACGGTCGAGCTCGGCGACGACCTGCATCGGGTCGATGTCCATCCGCCGACCAGCTAGGAGCCCGCAATGGCCGACGACCTGTCCACCGAGCCGCTGACGAAGTCGTACGCCGCCGTCGATGGAAGGCGGATGGCGTACCACGAGGTGGGGGAGGGTGATCCCGTGGTGTTCCTCCACGGCAATCCGACCTCGTCGTACCTGTGGCGCAACGTCATCCCGCACGTGTCGGACCGGGCTCGCTGCATCGCTCCCGACCTGATCGGGCACGGCGACTCCGACAAGCTCGACCACACCGGACCCGACGCCTATCGATACGTGGAGCACCGCGAGTATCTCTTCGGGCTGCTCGACCAGCTCGACCTCGGCGACCACGTCACGCTCGTGATCCACGACTGGGGGAGCGCCCTCGGGTTCGACTGGGCGAACAAGAACCGCGATCGAGTTGCGGGGATCGCATTCATGGAAGCCATCGTCCGACCCGTCACCTGGGACGAATGGCCCGAGCAGGCCACGGACATCTTCCGGGCGTTCCGCTCACCGGACGGCGAGGAGATGATCATGGACGACAACCTCTTCGTCGAGGCCGTCCTTCCGGCGTCGATCCTCCGGGACCTCTCGCCAGCGGAACACGACGAGTACCGACGCCCGTTCATCCAGCCAGACCACCGTCGCCCGACGCTCACCTGGCCTCGTGAGATCCCGCTGGCCGGCGAACCCGCGGATGTGGTGGAGATCGTCCAGTCCTACGCGGACTGGCTCCCGACGGCCCCGATCCCGAAGCTCTTCGTCAACGCCGACCCCGGAGCGATCCTCACCGGGCCCCAGCGTGACTTCGTCCGGTCGTGGTCGAACGTGTTCGAGGTGACCGTGGCGGGAAACCACTTCATCCAAGAGGACAGCCCCCATGAGATCGGCGCGGCGATCGCCGAATGGCTGCCCACTCGCTGAGCCGTCATCGGTCCGAGAGCAGCAGCGTGAGGACGTCGACCCAGACGCGTCGGATCTGGCGACGGGATCGGTCGTGCGTGGACCGCAGGAGATCCCACGACTCGAACGACGTCGCCGAGTCGATCGCGCACACGACATCATCGACTCCGGCGCCCGTTCGCCCGGCGAGGTCGTCGGAGAAGTGCGATCGTGTCTGGCGGGCGAACGCGGCCCTGATCTCGGCGAGCCTCGCTGCGATCAGTGGCTGGTCGTAGGCGCGAGCCCTGGCCAGACGTGCGACCGGCGCCACCGCGCTGTGGAGGTCGAGTCGGGCATCGACCAGCGCACGGATGCGGGCGTCGTGTGACCCGAGCTCGTGCGACGGAATGTCGAACAGGTGACCGAATCGGTCGAAGTGCGCTTCGATCGTCTCCCGGACGAGATCGTCGAGACTCTCGAAGTAGCGGAACACCGACGACACCGACACCCCGGCCCGCTCGGCCAGTGCTTCCGTGGTCGGGAACGAGCCGTCTTCGAGGAGATCGAACACGGCGCTGATGACGGCGGACCGGTTTCGGTCCCGGCGAGCTCGACGACCGTCGTGTGCAGTCTCCGTGGTGGCCACGGCGCGCATGGTATCGGCATCCTCAGTTGTGGGAGTCGGCGACGCAGAAGATACTGACAATCGAGATCGCACTACAGTCAGGTCGTCGGAAGGAGTCATCGGTGCTCCTGCGAGAACGATCGTCATCGCCCACGCGGGCGACGGAAGGGGTCACATGTCCGGAGAAGCGACATCAGGCGACATGACGATGCGGGCCTACTCGGCGACGTTGCCGGCCCCGGAGTTCGCCGGCCCCGCCTTCGTGACCCCCAAACCGTTGTCGGAGTGCCGGGTCGCGATCGTGACGTCGGCGGCGCTTCATCGGCCCCATGACGAACCCTTCACGCAAGGCGACACGACATACCGCACGCTCGAACGATCCGACCGAGACCTGGTTCTGGGCCATTGGAGCCCCAACTTCGACCGCACGGGCTTCGGAATCGACGTGAACGTCGTCTATCCGATCGATCGTCTCGAAGAACTCGCAGCCGACGGCACGATCGGAAGCGTCGCACCCCGACACTTCGCGTTCGCCGGCAACCAACCAGACACGGTGTCCGAGTTGCGGCTCGACACCGGCCCAGCCTGCGCGGTCGAGCTCACGGCCGACCAGGTCGACGTCGTCCTCCTCACCCCGGTCTGACCGCTCTGCACGCGCACCGTGAGTGTGCTCGCCCATGTCTTCGAAGCTGCCGGGATCGCCACTGTCGTGCTCGCCTCGATGCTCGAGGTCGTGCAACAGGTGTCGCCGCCCCGGGCCCTGTACTGCGACTTCCCACTCGGTCGGCCGCTCGGCAGACCGGACGACGCGGCGTTCCAGATCGACGTGTTGCGCCGAGCGTTCGCGCTGCTCGATTCCGACGGTCCGGTGATCGAGACCCACCCCGAGACGATCGAGTCGGACGAGACGCCGCTGGCCTGCACCCTGCCTCCACGCGACGACCCGAACGCCCCGCCGGCCGTCGACGAGGCGCGCGGTCTGCGCGCCGCGTACGAGCGGGCGAAGGCCAAGCGTGGGGTCACGGCGGTGGGCCGGGCGATCGACGCCGATGGTGTCCCCGACGCGTTGGCCATCCTCCATTCGTGGGACGAGGGCGCATCGTGGAAGGAGAACCCTCTCCCGGGCAAGAACACGGTCGCCGTCTGCCACGACATCCGCGCCTACTACGAGGAAGCGGCGCTCGAACTCGTGACCGGGCCGCCGCCAGGAGCGCGCGCCGCCGAGGCATGGTTCTTCGAGTCGACCGAGGCCGGCAGGACGGTCCAGGGAGCGCGGCGCGCGATGAAGGACCAGGACGCTCCCTTCCCGTTCTGGTTCTACATGGCCCCCGCCCACCGCTGACCCCGCCCACCGCTGACCGGCCGACGCGCGGCGATCGAGGAACATACGCGGTACGTCACGAAGCGCGCTGCGCCACGAGCGTGAACTCGATGTCGACCCGGTCCTTGACCCCGGCAGGACGGGTGAGCCCGAACTGCCGCTGACTCAGCGGCCAGGTCCCCTCGATCGCAATCTGGTCGTCCTTCCGATGCACTTGCGCGGTGGCAATGATCGTCTCGGTCCGGCCGCCGATCGACAGGTCGCCCGTGATCGCTGCGACGCCTGCGTCATCGTCGACAGATCGCAGCTCGAAACGCAGGGTCGAGGCTGACCCTTCGTCGATCCAACGACGCGCGGTCGCTGCGAGGAGTGCGTTCCCGAAGTCGAACGATCGCACGTCGACCTCTGCGACGCCGTCGACCGAGCCGGCGAGCATCGCTTCGTCGTCCGACACCTCGAACCACCCGCTGACGGCCGTCGCCGTCGCCGATTGTTTGTGGAGGAAGGCATGCAATCGGGCGAGGATGTGGGAACCGTCGGGGACGAATTCGTAGCGGATCACCGTGTCAGCTTGGCAGGCATGCATGTGAGCGGAACCGCTCGGGCATGGACGGGACATGGCACACGACAAGACCGACACCCGCCTCGAAGAGATCCAGCAAGAGGTCGACGAGATCCGTCGCCGCCTCCCCCACGAGCCCGGTTTCGACATCCCGGATCCCGATGCCAAGACCCTCTACCCGGCCGACGACGAGGACGAGACGACGCTCGGCGATGTCTGAGCGACGATCTTGACCTCCGGGTCAAGAGGCGCACCGCGCGCCATCTAGGTTCTCGTCCATGACGACGATCATGGACAGGTTGTTCGGCGCCCACGGGAAGCACGTGGTCGTCACAGGAGGATCGCGTGGCATCGGTCGCATGATCGCCACGGGCTTCATCGAGGCCGGCGCGACCGTCTACATCTCGGCCCGCAAGGCCGAGGCGTGCGACGCGGCGGCCGAAGAGATGAACGCCCTCGATGCCCCCGGCACCTGCGTGTCGATCCCGGCGGACCTGTCGGGCCAGGCGGGCGTCGACTCGCTCGTCGCCGCCGTCGCCGAGCGCACCGATTCGTTGCACGTCCTGGTGAACAACGCCGGAGCGACGTGGGGAGCGCCACTCGACGAGTATCCCGAAGACGCCTTCGACAAGCTGTTCAACATCAATGTGAAGGGAGCGTTCCTGCTCACCCAGGCGTTCCTGCCGACGCTGCGCGCGACGGCGACGGAGGACGACCCGGCCCGGGTGATCAACGTCGGTTCCATCGACGGGATCCGCACCCCGGCGATGGAGACCTACGCCTACAGCACCACCAAGGCCGGGATCCTCGCACTCACTCGCCACCTGGCGAAGAACCTCGTGCGCGACGGAGTCCTGGTCAACGCGATCGCACCCGGACCGTTCGAATCCAAGATGATGGCCTTTGCCCTCGGGACCGAAGAAGGACGCGACATGGTCGCCGCCGGAGTCCCGGCGCGCCGGATCGGCCAGCCCGACGACATGGCGGCGGCGGCGCTGTTCCTCGCGGGCAAGGGCTCGACCTATCTGGTGGGGGAGACGATCGTCGTCGACGGCGGCATCGCCAACGTCAGCTGACGCTCGGCCCAGCGCCGGATCGCAGCACGATCTCCAACAGCTACGCGGACTTCGCCCCCGGGCCGACGCGGAGTCGAATCGACGGCCTTCTGCCTCGCCCCCTGAGGACTACGCGTCGGGGAGGCGGACGTCCGACGGCGTCTGACCGTGTTCGTCGGCGGGGTAGGCAACCTGGCAGTAGCCGTGGTTGCAGTAGCCGCCGGGATGCTTGTGCAGGTAACCCTGGTGGTAGTCCTCGGCGAAGTAGAAGACGCCGTCGCCGGCGTTCTCGGCGAGCGCGATCTCCGTGGTGATCTGTCCGAAGCCGCTCCCGTCGAGCGCGTCCTGGTAGCGCTTCCGGGAGGCTTCGACGACCGCGAGCTGTTCTTCGGTCGTGGGATAGACCGCCGAGCGGTACTGCGTGCCGACGTCATTGCCCTGACGGTTCTCGGTCGTCGGGTCGTGGTTCTCCCAGAACGCCTTCATGAGCGTGTCGACGTCGACGACGTCGGGGTCGTAGACGACCTGGACGGCCTCGGTGTGGCCGGTGCGGGCGGTGCAGGTCTCCTCGTACGTCGGGTTCTTCGTCCACCCGCCCATGTAGCCCACGGCGGTGGAGTGGACGCCGGGGATCTGCCAATAGATGCGCTCGGCGCCCCAGAAGCAGCCCATCGCGACGACGATGACCTCGTGCCCGTCGGGCCACGGACCCTGCAGCGGCGTGCCGAGGACGACGTGCGTGTCGGACACGGGCATCTGGGCGTCGCGGCCCGGGATGGCATCCTCGGGGGAGATCATCGTGGTCTTGTTCCGGCCGAAGAGAGACATGCGCCCAGGCTAGGACCGGCTCGTCACAGTCCCGCCGCGCGCAGCATCGACGGAGGGATCGTGTCGTCGCCGCGAGCGAGCATGGCCGCTCGCTCCACGTTGATCTCGTCGAACTCGCGTTGCGTCCACGAGTCCCACGGACCCGGTGGGATCGCAGCGGCGTCGCCGGCGGCGGCGACACACGCCCGCAGGTAGCCCTGCAGATCGCGCACCTCCTCCTCGCCGCCGATGGGCCCGTGTCCCGGGATGATGACGGGCGCGAGGTCGAGGATCGTGTCGAGTTCGTCAGCCCAGCGCGCCGGGTCGCCCTGGTAGCAGCGGGGTGTCACGCCGAAGCTGGCCATGGCGCCGGCGAAGCAGATGCCGGCGCCGCCGACGACCGCCACGAGGTTCTCCTGCTGGGAGCCCGAGCACGGGTGCAACGTCACTGCCGGGGTCAACCGGACCACCTCGTTCACGATGTGGCTGATAGGGCGTGTGCGGAGTTCGTCGTCGAACTCGTCGGCCACGGCGGGATGCAGACGACGGTAGATGTCGGGCGTCGGCGGCTGATCGAGGTGGATGCTGGTCTGCTCCCGTCCGTACATCCCGGACATGGTGAACAGCGCCGAGCCACCGACCGACTCGATCGTGGAGCCGGTGAGGACCGTGCGACGGACCCGCAGGCCGAGCGTCTCGACCTCGGCCACGAACGCCTCGGTCTGCGACGGGACGCACAGCGTGTCGATGGCCGTTGCAGCGTCCTCGTCGACCACGAGCCCGGCGTTCGGTCGTCCGTCGCCTGGATCGTCGGCGAGCCAGGCGTGGATACCGGTGTCGAGCGGGACGAGGGTCACGACGGATTCCCGTCGGCGTGGCGTTCCATGGGCACGTGGAGGATGCCGTCCTCGTCGTAGGACGGTCCGCCGACGACGAACCCGAATCGGGCGTACCAGTCGGCGAGGTGCGCCTGTGCACCGAGGTGGATGGTGCTCGCACCACTGCGGTCCAACCTCTCGACCGCCGCCTCCATCAGCGCGGACGCCACCCCGGCCGAGGCGTTCATCGCCTTCGCCGGTCGCAACCCCCGACCC
>JAPKDO010000411.1 GCA_028822535.1 Acidimicrobiales bacterium | reverse complement strand
TGCCGTGGCAGTCATCAGCGTGAGCGCGCCCAGCAGGGTCCGGACGCAGTCCTCGCCCTCGGGCCCGGACCCTTCGCGACGGTCGTGCACGGCCCGCAACATCCGCGTGACGGATTCGGCTCGCTCCGCGTATCGACCGAGCCAGAAGAGGTTCTCGGCAGCCCGAGACGACAGCGACGACGGGTCGGTGGCCGCGGTGGGTGGCCCGGCACGCAGCCAGAACTCGCTGAGGTTCTCGGGTTCGGAGGCCAGGACCCAGGTGTCCTTGCTGGTGGCGCCGGCCTGGTTCGAGATCTTGAGGGTGTCGGCGCTGGGCGCCACGCGGGTCAGCCCGCCGGCCATCACCGTGTAGGACTCGCCGCGGGCGACCGCGAACGTGCGCAGGGTCGAGGGCCGCGGGGTGACGACGCCGTCGACCATCGTCGGCACGGTGGACAGTCGTAGCTGCTCCTGACCGACCCAGCGATGGGGGTGCGCCTCGATCCGTCGGCGGAGGTCGTCGCGTTCATCCGTCGACAACCGGCCGCAGAAGGACGAGGTGTCGCCGACCGCTCGGCCGATCGGCTTCACGACCATCGAGTCGAGGTGGGCGAGCACGTGCGAACGGGCCTTGTCCTCGCCGCACCACCAGGTGGGGACGGACGGGAGTTCGAGCTCCTGACCGAGGAAGTGTTCGGTGATGGCGGGGAGGAACGGGAGGAGCCCGGCGTTCTCGAGCACCCCGGACCCGAGCGGATTGACCACGGCGACGCTGCCGCGTCGGGTCGCCTCCACCAGTCCGGGGACGCCGAGTTGGGAGTCCCCCCGGAGTTCGAGCGGGTCGCACCATTCGGCGTCGGCACGTCGAAGGATCACGTCGACCGGTTCGAGCCGACCGAGGGCACGCAGGTACACGTTGCCATCGCGCACGGTGAGGTCGCCGCCCTCGACCACGGGGTAGCCGAGCGACGAGCCGACGTAGGCATGCTCGAAGGAGGTCTCGGACTGGGCGCCCGGGGTGAGCAGGACGATGCGCGGGTCGTCGGTCCGGGCGGTTGCCGCCACCCGTTCGAGCGCCGCCCGCAGGCTGCGGAAGTACGGCGCCACCCGGTGCACCTGGCTGTCGCGGTAGAGGCTGGGGAAGACCCGGGAGAGCATGGTGCGGTTGGCGAGCGCGTATCCGGCGCCCGACGGTGCCTGCGCACGGTCGGTGAGCACGACGTTGGTGCCGTCGGGTGCCTGACCGAGGTCGGCCGCGTAGGTCAGGAGTTGCTGCTCGCGTCCCGTCGTGATCCCGTCGCACGGGCGCAGGAACCCCGGGTGGCCGAACACGACCTCTGGCGGCAGCAGGCCTCGTTCGAGCAGTTCGCGGTCGCCGTAGAGGTCGCGCAACACGAGGTCGAGCACGACCGCCCGTTGCACGACGCCCGACTCGATCTCGATCCACTGCGCCGACGGCACGAGCGACGGCAGCGGGTCGAGCGGCCAGCGCGTCGTGACGTCGCGGTCGACGAGGCGATAGCTGATGCCCTCGTCGTCGAGCATGCGGTCGAGGACCGACCTGCGTCCGGCCAGCTCCGATGCGCCGAGACCCTCGAGGGCGCCCACGGCGTGCGTCCAGTGATCCCGCAGCGTGCCGTCCGATCGGACGAGGACGTCGTACGCGTCCGCATCGGGTCGGTAGCGCTCGAAGAGCGACTGCGTGAGTTCCAGGGTCATCGGCGTGGGCTCGCGCGGCGAAGGACGAAGGCCCGGCTTCAGCCGCCGATCCGCCGCAGGTCGAGGGTCGCAGGGTACTCGGGGTGATGCTGGGCCCGGTCGTCGAGGACCCCCGGCCGACCGGGCGTGTGCCCCATCGGCTCGAAGCGTCGTTGCCGTCGAGATTCGGCTTCGACCGCGTTGACGGGGAAGGTCTCATACGAGCGCCCGCCCGGGTGCACGACGTGGTACCGGCACCCGCCGAGGGATCGGCCCGTCCAACGGTCGATCACGTCGAAGGTGAGCGGGCTGTCGATGGGCAGGGTCGGGTGGAGCCCCGACGGTGGCGCCCAGGCCTTGAAGCGGATGCCGGCGACGACGGTCCCGGCGACTGCGGTCGGGACCAGCGGCACCTCGCGTCCGTTGCAGGTGACCACATGGCGACCGTCGACCACGCCCTCGGCGCGCAGCTGGATGCGTTCGACCGACGAGTCGACGTAGCGGGCCATCCCTGACCCCGTGGCCTCCTCGCCGAGGACGTGCCACGGTTCGATCGCGCCGCGCACCTCGAGCGTGACCCCGGCGACGGTCGTCGTGCCGTGGCGCGGGAACCGGAACTCGAGGAAGGGCCCGATCCAGGACGGATCGAAGTCGTAGCCGTGGCTGGCGAGGTCGTCGGCGACGTCGACGATGTCGGTCTCTACGAAGTACGGCAGCAGGAATCGGTCGTGGAGGCTCGTTCCCCAGCGGGTCGGGCGGTGACGGTACGGCCGTTCCCAGCAGCGGGCGACGATGGTACGAACGAGCAGCGCCTGTGCCAGCGCCATCTCGGGGTGGGGAGGCATCTCGAACCCCCGTAGCTCGAGCAGGCCGAGACGGCCTCGCTCCCCATCGGGGCTGAACAGCTTGTCGATGCAGAACTCGGCGCGATGCGTGTTGCCGGTCAGGTCGGTCAGGAGATGGCGCAGCAGGCGGTCGACGGTCCACGGTGCGACCTCGGGCCCGAGGCGGTCGAGCTCGGCGAACGACGTCTCCAGCTCGTGGAGGCGATCGTCGCGCGCCTCGTCGACGCGGGGCGCCGGCGACGACGGACCGATGAAACGGCCCGAGAACAGATACGACAGCGGCGGGTGGTGTTGCCCGTAGGTC
>JAPKDO010000410.1 GCA_028822535.1 Acidimicrobiales bacterium | reverse complement strand
AGAATCGTAGTCAGGTCGGTGGGTGGCGGTGTTTCTCGGCGAGGCGGGCCATCTCGACGGCGACGAGGGCGGCCTCCTCGCCGACGTTGTGACCTCCGGGCCCCTCGGAGCGAGCCAGGGCCTGGTCGCGGTTCTCGACGGTGACGAGACCGAAAGCGATCGGGACGCCGGTCTCCAACTGGACCTGCTGGACGCCGTTGGCAGCACCTTCGGAGACCAGTTCGTAGTGGGTCGTCTCGCCGCGGATCACGGCCCCGAGGGTGATGATGGCGTCGATCGCGCCGGAGCGGGCCAGGATCGAACATGCCATCGGGATCTCGAAACTCCCGGGGACGGTCTCGACGACGATGTCGCCCGCGGGCACACCCAGGTGGAGCAGCCCACGATCGACGCCCGCTTCGAGTCGGTCGACGATCTCGTTGTTCCACCGGGCCTTCACGAGGCCGATGCGCAGCCCCGTCCCGTCGAGCCCGATCGGCCGTACGGCGCGATCGTCACCGCTCGCCATCAGAGCACGTCGTCCAGGCCCTCGAGCAGGTGACCCATGCGCTCGCGCTTGGTGCGCAGGTACTTGATGTTCTCGGGGTTGGGCGTGGACTCGAGCGGGACCCGGTCGGTGATCTCGAGCCCGAACCCGGCGAGGCCACCCTTCTTGGCGGGGTTGTTCGTGAGCAGGCGCATGGTGGTGATCCCGAGGTCGACGAGGATCTGCGCCCCGATGCCGTACTCACGGGAGTCGACCGGGAGACCCAGGGAGAGGTTGGCGTCGACGGTGTCCTGGCCCTGGTCCTGGAGCGAGTACGCCTGCAGCTTGTGGCCGATGCCGATGCCACGGCCTTCGTGACCGCGCAGGTACACGACGACCCCTTCGTCCTCTTCGGCCACGCGCGCCATCGCCGCTTGGAGCTGGGGGCCACAGTCACAGCGCAGCGAACCGAACACGTCGCCCGTCAGACACTCGCTGTGCACTCGGACGAGCACGTCGTCCTGGCCCTGGACGTTGCCGCGGGTGAAGGCGAGATGCTCCTCGCCGTCGAGCAGCGATGTGTAGGCGTAGCAGGTGAACTCGCCCCACTCGGTCGGGATCCGCGCCTCGGCGATGCGCTTGACCAGCTTCTCGTTCTTGCGCCGGTACCGGATCATGTCGGCGATCGAGATGAGCAGCAGGTCGTGCTCCTCTGCGAACAACTCGAGCTCGGGCACGCGGGCCATGTCCATCTTGTCGGCGTCCACGATCTCGCAGAGCACGCCGGCCGGATACAAACCCGCCATGCGGGCGAGGTCGACGGCAGCTTCCGTGTGACCGGCACGCTTGAGCACGCCGCCCTCACGGGCGATCAGCGGATTGATGTGGCCGGGGCGGGCGAGATCGTTCGGCCGGGTGGACGGGTCGACGAGCGCCTTGATGGTCGCGGACCGGTCGTGCGACGAGATCCCGGTGCTCGTGCCCTCTCGTACGTCGACCGAGACGGTGAAGGCGGTCCGCATCGACTCGGTGTTCTCGCGCACCATGAGGTCGAGGCCGAGCTCGTGTGCTCGGGACTCGGTCACGGGGGCGCAGATGTACCCCGAGGTGTGGTGGAGGAAGAACGCGATCGCCTCGGGGGTCGCGTACTCGGCCGCCATGATGAGGTCGCCCTCGTTCTCGCGGTCCTCGTCGTCGACGACCACGACGATCTCGCCGCGGCCGATGGCGGCGACGGCGTCCTCGATCTTTGCGAAGGGCATCTACAGATCCTTCCAGGTCAGGAGGCGTTCGACGTATTTGACGGTCACGTCGACCTCCAGATTGACGGCGTCGCCCGGGCCCTTGGACCCCAGCGTCGTCACGTCAGCGGTGTGTGGGATGACGGCGACGGTGAAGCCGTCCTCGAGCACGTCGACCACGGTGAGGCTCACGCCGTCGACCGTGACGGACCCCTTGAACACGACGTACTTGAGCAGATCGCGGGGCATCCGCACCCGCAGGTCGGGAACGGACTCGACGATCTCGCCGACTGCGTCGACGTGGCCCTGCACGATGTGTCCACCGAGGCGGTCCTGGGCCCGCACGGGTCGTTCGAGATTGACCGGTGCGCCGGAGGCGACATCGCCGAGGTTGGTGCGGCGCAGCGTCTCGTGCGACACATCGGCTTCCCACCAACCGGGCGTCCCGGGTTCGAAGGCCGTCACGGTCAGACAGCAACCGTTCACGGCGATCGACGCGCCGATCTCGGCGTCGTCGAGGACGGTCGTGGCCGCGATGCGCAGCACGCCGTCGTCGAACGACGACACGGTCCCTAGTTCCTCGACGATCCCGGTGAACATCTGCTGGCCTCCTGCCTGACCGTGACGGCGTCCCTGAAACTAGAACACGGTCTAGTTCGTCGCCACATCGGCGGGAACGATCTCGATGTGAATGTCGTCACCGAGTCGCTCGACGACGTCGAATCGGCCTCGCCAGACATCGTCCATCGTGGCGGCACCGGCGCCGGCCAACAACCCGAGCGCGTCGTCGCCACCGAACAGGGCAGGCGCGACGTACACGATGTAACGGTCCACCAGACCCGCCCGATGGAATGCCCCGACGACCGAGGCGCCGCCCTCGACCATCACCTGCAGCATCCCCTCGGCGCCCAGACCGTCGAGCAGTTCACCGAGATCGCCCTCGAACTCGCGGCACGGCTGCACCGCTGCCTCGGCGGGTGCCCGCCCGAGGACGATGCGGACGGGGTCACGTCCGTCGACGTGCCGGACCGTGAGCGCCGGGTCGTCGGCGCGAACGGTCCCGGCGCCGACGATCACCGCGTCGCTCTCCGCGCGGATCCGATGAGCGTCGCGCCGCGCA
>JAPKDO010000409.1 GCA_028822535.1 Acidimicrobiales bacterium | reverse complement strand
CCCGGCTGCGACGGAGCCGGCAGCGCCGGCCGACGCCGACCCCACCGAGGCGCAACCGGTCGCCGTGCCGTCACCGGCGCCCCGATCGCCGACGCCGACGACCGTGCCCGCCACCCCGACCACGGCACCGCCCGGTGGCCCTGTGCCCCCCGACGCCGGAGACGAGGACGAGGCCGAGGACGAGGCCGGGGAACCACCGCCGGTCGAGCGGACGGCCCCGGTGGTCGAACTCCCCCTCGAGATCGGCCCGATCGGCAACAGTCTGGTGCTCGATCACGCCCTTCTCGACCCGCTCGAACCGGTGATCTGCCCGATTCTCGGCCTTCCTGCGCCGATCACCGGATGTACCACCGACGAGCCATCCGATCTGGTACGGGTGCCCGACGCGGGGAGCGGCACGCTTCGCGAATAGGTCAAGTGACCCAATTCGTCGGGATCGCGTCATGGGCGGGCGTCTCCGCGCTCCCAACACATGATGCCCAATGTCTGCGCCCCTCCCGGGCACCACCGGAGCCACAGAGCGATGGACCCTCTCGTTCGGGAGTCGCCCGACGGCCTGCTCGCTCTCGACGACGAGGGCATCGTCCGGTTCGCGAACCCCGCCGCCGGACGACTCATGGGGTGGCCGGTCGGCACCTTGACGTACCGCCCGTTCGACTCGGTGTTCCATCGTGACGACAAGTTCCTCGCGGTCGACCTCCTCGAGGACCTGGTGGCCTCCGCTGCCGGGCAAGTGCAGGCGACGCTCCGCGCCGGCAGGGACACCGAGCGCGTCAGGGTCCTCGACGTCGTGGTCCGCGACACCCGCGCCGATCCGACGCTCGGCGGCTTCATCGTCACCATTCGTGATGCGACGGTCCGCACCGAACGCGAGCGCGATCTCCGCCACCGGATCGCCCACGATCAACTCACCGGCGCGGTGAGCCGGGGCGAGTTCCTCGAGCGAGTCGACGCAGCGGTCGCCGACCCACGCGGCGCCCATCGACTCGGGTTGTTGTTCGTCGACGTCGACCACTTCAAGTTGGTCAACGACCAGTTCGGCCACCACGTGGGCGACCAGACGCTCATCTCGGTCTGTCGCCTGCTCGAGCGCTCGGTACGTGACGGCGACATCGTGGCCCGCTTCGGCGGCGACGAGTTCGTCGCGCTGCTCCGGAACGTGCCGTCCCCCGAGGAGTTGCTCGAAGCGGGCTCCCGACTCGTCGACCAGGTCCGACTCCACGGCCAGGTCGATCAGGAGGTCCTCGCGGTCACGGTCAGCGTCGGGGCGGCCATGAACGAGGGCGACGACGCCGCAAGCCTGCTCCGCCGTGCCGACCACGCCCTGCTCGACGCGAAGAGGCGGGGCCGCGACCGCGTGGCGGCCGCGCCGGTCGAGGCGGACTGACGGATCAGCAGCGGACGCCGTCGTCCGGGACGTCGAGATCCACCAGGTACTCGTGTGCGAGTGCGTCGATGCACCCGCTGCCCTGGAACACGATCGTGTGGCCCTCTCCCTCGAAGGTGACGAGGACTCCCGACGCCAGCCGTTCCGCGACGCGGACACCGTTCTCGTAGGGGGTCGCGGGGTCTCCGGTCGTCGACACCACGAGGATCGGCGGGGCCTCCGCCGCTGTCACGCCGCCGACCGGCTCGGGATCGACCGGCCAGACCGCGCAACGGATGTAGTCGTTCACGATGGCCTCGCCGAAGCGGGGCGCCACCGTGGCGGCATCCTTGGCCCGTGCCAGGAACTCGTCGGTCGATCGGGGCCATGTCGAATCGAGGCACGAGACAGCGAAGTAGATCGAGAAGTCGACGAGGCCGGCGTAGGAGTCGGCGAGGCGGAGCATGCCAGCGCCGTCGCCGTCGATCGCCTGCGCGATCGCCGAGTCGAGCGCGCCCCAGAGCGACTGGTCGTAGAGGGGATACGCGAGTCCGATCGCCGCCTGACCGGGACCGAACACCCGGTTGTCGGTGGATGACGCCACGCCGTCCTCGGCGAGGGCGAGCATCCGGTCGACGGCGGCGAGAGGGTCGCTCAGGCCACACGATCGGCGACCGCAGTCGGCGGCCCAGTTCGCCAGTGCGGTCTCGAACCCCTGCGCCTGTTCGATCGCCACGTCGATGCCGCTGGGTGCCGGATCGACGAGCCCGTCGAGGATCATGGCCCGGACGCGGTCGGGGAACAGTTCCGCGTATGCCTGTCCGATCGAGGTCCCGTAGCTGTAGCCGACGTACGACAAGGTGTCGTCGCCCATCCCGGCGCGGATGAGGTCCATGTCGCGGGCGACGTCGTTGGTCCCGAGATGGGGGAGGACGTCGCCCTTGGCAGCCTCGCAGTCGTTGGCATAGCGGATCGAGATGCCGACCAGCTCGGTCACGTCGGTCTCGTCCTCGATCGTGGGGTCGGCCGAGTAGAGCGTCGCGGCATCGAGCCCGCAGGCGAGTGGGGTCGACCGTCCGACACCGCGCGGGTCCATGCCGATGATGTCGAAGTGCTCGCGGATCGAAGACGGGACGCCGAACCGGCCGATGAGGTCGGCGGCGCCGGCGCCGGGGCCGCCGAAGTTGAAGAACAGGCCGCCGATGCGCTCGCCGGTGGCGGGCAGGCGCTCGACGTGCAGGGAGATCTGTCGGCCGCCGGGCTGGTCGTGGTCGAGGGGCACGAGGACCGTCGCGCACTCGCCCGCGCCGCAATCGCTCCATTCGACCTCGGGCACCGCGGTCGCCGGCGTCGAGGGGGTGGGAGCCGACGGGTCCGGCGACTCGTCGCCGTCGGGCACCGACGTCGGCGCATCACCGGACGTGGGGATCGTCGACGTCGTGGTGGTGGTGTCGGTGTCGGTGTCGGCGCGATCGGTG
>JAPKDO010000408.1 GCA_028822535.1 Acidimicrobiales bacterium | reverse complement strand
GTCGCCGGCGCCGAGGGGTTCCCGCGCGGGGTCTGTGTGGTGAGGAAGTAGGTGTCCGAGAACCGGCCGGCGACGACGTCGGCGTTGTCGGGGCCCACGTACCGGGCGCCGATGAGCCATCCACCCACACCGGGGGCGCGAGCGACCACCGGGCTGGCGAGCGCGTTCGCGTTCCCCGCACCGAGCATGATCACGCGCCGGGTCCCGAGTGCGGCCGAGACCTGGCCGGCGTCGGCCTGGAACCATGTCGCGTAGATGCCGTCGGCGGTTTGATGGACGGCTGTGGCCACGCCGGACTGGGTGTCGATGGCCAGGTCGACGGCGTCCGGTGTCGATGACGTCGACGGCAGCGGCTTGACGAACGTCCAGGTCTTCCCGGCAGGCAGGCCCCGGTTGGCCACGATCACCGGGGCGCGACCACGTGCCCACGCCACGTCGAGCGTCGGGATCGGGTCGGATGGCTGCTGGAAGTACGCGCTCTCGACGAGTAGCTCGGATCCCACGGCTGCGCCGGTGCGGTCGTACTCACGTGCCTTGAACTCGACCGCGACCCGGCCGTCGGGCATGTCTGTCGTGCGCGTCCACACCAGGAGGAAGCGGTCGCCGTCGCTGGCGATCGCCGGCGCGTGGTCGTGCACCGTCGCGTTCACGGCCGAGACCCCGAACTGCGGCCTCGTGATGTCGGGCTTACCGTCGGCGGCGGTCGTACCGTCGGGGGCGGTGACGGTGACGGTGGCTGCGAGCCGATCGACCTGACCGTTCACCGCGGCGAAGCCCGCCTTCAGCGTGTAGTTGACGACCACCTTGTCGCAGTGGTCAGGGCAGTCCTGGAACGCGAAGGTCGCGTCGAACGTGCCGAGCTTCGGCGTGTCGCCGGCGCCGGTCACGAGGGTGAGCTCGCGCAACTCGAGCTGGCCCGACGGGCTGCGATGCATCAGCGGCTTGCAGTTGGTTGCTGCCGGAGCCGCGCCGTCGCAGTTGCCGAGGCCGACCTCGTCCTCGCCGTCGGTCTCGACGACCGAGAGATAGCCGAACCCACACAGATCAGCCTGCTTGTCGATCGCGGTGGTGGACCCCACGTCGAGCGAGCCGGGACCATCGGCGACCGAGTGCCACAGCTGCTCGAATCTCCCGAGTTCGAAGGCCCCCGACGTGCGGTTCAGGTAGACGCCGAGCTCGGCGTCGTTGTTCTGGTCACTCACGTCGTCCACCCGGATCGAGTTCACGGAGACGGACATGCAGTTCTGCGCGTACGGCCACACCGACATGCATTCCGCGTCGTCGGTACATGCCGTCGTGACGCCCCCGCTCTTGCGCTGACCCCAGTCGTCGCGGGCGGGGCTGACCGTGTTGTCGATGTCCTGGTCGAGCTCGGGAGTCGAACCGAGACCGGTACCCGGGACTCGCTGCCACACGGACCCGAACCGGTTCCAATCGTGGGACTCGTCGACCATGGCGAAACTGTTGCGGGTGTCGACACGCATGGGCACGACGTCCATCCACGCCCGAGAGTCCGACGAGTCCTTCGCCTGCCGCTCAGTCAGGGCGAGATCGGGCGGCAACTCGTCCTGCACGAGCCGGCCGCGCACCTCGGCACCGATGCCGAGGTCGCCGACGGCGCCGTCGGGGATCTCGACCGTGTCGGTCCGGGTGATGATCTGACGGTCCTCGAAGGTCGCGGGGTCGAACTCGACCAGGCTGGGCAGCGGATCGTCGAGCGGCGTGTCGAGGTCGAGCACGCTGGGAGCGAGTGGCGCGGTGGCCTCGACCGTGGTCTCCAACTCGATCTGGTCGCCGGATCGGACGAACCCGCCCGGGGCATCGGAGGTCAACGTGACGGACAGCGGTGGGATGTTCGCGGCGCGAGGATGGAATGCACGGTCGGCCTCGTCGAGATGTCCCCCTTCGGCGAGAAAGCGCTCGGCTTCGTCGCCGATGCCGTCGAAGTCGGTGTCGGCGGCGAGCGGGTCGGAGGTCACGCGCACCGTCCGCCCCGTGCTGCCGAGGGTGATCTCCCACCCGTCGATCTCTTCCGCGTCGGACAGACCGTCGCGGTCGGTGTCGACGACGGCGGGGTCGGTGCCGAACCGGAACTCGTCGGCATCGTCCAGCCCGTCGCCGTCGGTGTCGGCACTCGTGGCAGAGAAGGCTTGCCCGGTCTCTCGCTGCGCGAACTCGAAGGCATCGGACAGGCCGTCGCCGTCGGTGTCCCAGGCCCCGTCGTCGGGATCGAGACCACCGCTGGCGGCCGAGCGGAGACCGTCACCGTCGAGGTCGTCCATCGCCTCGAACGCGGGGTCCCACGCCAAGCGATGTCCGCCAGTGGTCGGGGTCGTGGCGAGGAACTCGTCGATCGTCTTCGGGAACACGTCGAAGTGGACGGGATCGAAGGAGTTGGCGTTGGTCCCGGTGAACGGTTCGACGTCGCAGAATCCGCCGGCCAGGTACGGGAGCCAGCACTCGAGCGTCGGGACTGCGTACGCCATGTTGAGGTGGTACTGGAACGGTCGACCGATCCCGGCCTCGCGGAAGGCGATCGCCCCAGGAGATTCGACGCGCTGGGTGTTCGAGGTCTCGAGGAGGTTCGCCCACGCATACGTCGAACCCCAACCGGAGGGGGAATCCCAGTTCGGTCGCATGTCACCGAGTTCTGCCGACAGGCCTGTGGTCTCGGGCTCCGGTGACGACACCGAGTACTCGAACGTCGCCGACGTGAGCGTGTCGGCCGAGTAGTAGTACGGCTTGACGATGAAGTCGTTGTCCGGCCGGAGATGCCGGAGCGTGGAGGTCACGTCGAGCGTGACGTCGAGACCGTTGTCCACCGCGTACCCCTCGGCCGGCGTGCTCAGCT
>JAPKDO010000407.1 GCA_028822535.1 Acidimicrobiales bacterium | reverse complement strand
CCCAGCCCCCGGCTGCTGCACCCCAGCCCCCGTCGGCAGCACCCCAGCCTCCGGCCGCTGCACCCCAGCCCCCGTCGGCGGCGCCGAAGCCCCCGTCCGCGGCGCCGAAGCCGCCCTCTGCCGCCCCAGCGCCGCCTCCGGCGCAGGATCCCGCAGCGAAGGCCGCCGAGAGTGACGACAAGGCGTCGACCGACGCCCGACCCGCCACCGCCCACGCCGATCCCGGCGCCAAGCCGTCGGCACCGACCGCTCCGCCGACCTCGGCGTCCGGCAAGCCGATCCCGCCGCCTCCCCGGTCCGCCTCGGGCAAGCCGATCCCGCCGCCCCCCGGCGCTGGTGGTCGTGGCCCTGTCGCACCCAGCGGCCCCGGCAACCGTCCCGCCCGTCGTGGCGCGGCCGGCCAGGTCCGTTACACCCCGCCGCCCCCCGGTGGCGGCCCCCGCCCCGGCGGTGGTCCCGGTGGTGGACGTCCCGGTCCCGGTGGCGGTCGCCGCCCACCGAAGCGCCGTGGTGGTCGCCGTCGTCGCAACCGCGACGAGCTCCAGCCGATCGAGGCTCCGAGCTTCACGCCGGCCGACGTCCCCATCCCCGAGGGTGAGATCGTCGTCGAGCGCGCCTCGACGCCTCAAGACATCGGCCCCAAGTTCAACCGCACGGCCTCCGACGTCGTCCGCTTCCTCATGGAACAGGGCGAGATGGTCACTGCGACCATGTCGTTGACCGACGACATGATCGAACTCTTCGGTGCCGACCTCGGTGCCGAGGTGCGTCTCGTCGACCCGGGCGAAGAGCAGGAGGTCGAGCTGCAGAAGCGTCTCGGCGTCGAGGAGCTCTTCGGTTCCGAAGACGACGATGACGATGCAGCCGACGACACGCCACAACGTGCGCCGATCATCACGATCATGGGTCACGTCGACCACGGCAAGACCAAGTTGTTGGACCACATCCGCCAGGCCAACGTCGTCGACGGCGAGGCCGGCGGCATCACGCAGCACATCGGCGCCTACCAGGCCGACAAGGACGGCAACGTCCTGACCTTCATCGACACCCCGGGCCACGAGGCGTTCACCGCCATGCGCGCCCGCGGCGCCGACGCCACCGACATGGTGGTGCTGGTCGTGGCCGCAGACGACGGCGTCATGCCCCAGACGCTCGAGGCCCTCAGTCACGCCAAGGCGGCCGAGGTCCCGATCCTGGTCGCGGTCAACAAGATGGACCGCGAGGGAGCGAACCCCGAGCGGGTCATGCAACAGCTCTCCGAACACGACCTGATCCCCGAAGAATGGGGCGGCGACACCATCTACACCCAGCTGTCGGCCCTCACGGGCGACGGCGTCGACGACCTGCTCGACAGCCTCCTCTTGGTGGCCGAGGTCGAGGACTTCCGTGCCGACCCCGAGGGTCGTGCCGCAGGCACCGTCCTCGAGTCGCACCTCGACGTCGGTCGTGGCCCCGTGGCCACGATCCTCGTCCAGCGCGGCACGCTCAAGGTCGGCGATCCGCTCGTCGCCGGTGCCGCTTTCGGTCGGGTCCGTGCGCTCATCGACGATCACGGCAACCAGATCAAGGAAGCCGGTCCGTCCACGCCTGTCCAGGTGCTCGGTCTCTCCGATGTCGCGACCGCCGGCGATCAGTTCGTCATCGCTCCCGACGACAAGACCATGAAGGACGTCGCCGGCAAGCGCGACCACTTCCACCGTCAGGCCAACCTCGGCCGCGAGGCTGCCGGTCTCGGTGGCGGCGCCAAGCTCGAGGACATCTTCTCGGCGATCCAGGCCGGCGAAGCCGCCACCCTGGGTCTGTTGCTCAAGACCGACGTGAGCGGTGCCCTCGAGGCGCTGACCGAGTCGCTCAAGAAGCTCGAACGCGACGAGGTCAAGATCAGCTTCGTGCATCGTGGCGTCGGTGGCATCACCGAGAACGACATCCAGCTGGCCGCTGCGGCCGACGCGACGATCATCGGTTTCGGTGTCCGTCCCGACCGCAAGGCCCGCGAGCTCGCCGACGCCGAAGGTGTCGAGATCCGGACCTACGAGATCATCTACCAGGTGATCGAGGACATCGAAGCCGCCGTGCTCGGTCTCCTCGAGCCCGAGTACGAAGAGGTCGTCACCGGCGACGCCGAGGTGCGCGAGATCTTCTCCGTGCCTCGCATCGGCAAGATCGCCGGTTGCATGGTCCAGAGCGGCGTCATCACCCGGAACTCCAAGGTGCGTTTCCTCCGCGAGGGAACGATCATCTGGAAGGGCACGATCCAGTCGCTCAAGCGGTTCAAGGACGACGCCACCGAGGTCCGCGCCGGGTTCGAGTGCGGTATCGGCCTGTCGGACTTCCAGGACCTCAAGCCTGGCGACATCATCGAGACCTTCGACGAGAAGGAGATCGCGCCGACCTGATGCTCACGTCATGAGCCTCACGTCCGCGGTCCTCGAGATCGAGATCCGGATCCCCCTCGGGGATTCCCTCAAAGCGAAGCGTTCGGTCATCCGGCCGATCCTCGACGGCGCGCACCGGCGCTTCGGGGTGTCGTCGGCCGAGGTCGACCTCCAGGACGACTGGGACGCCGCCGTCCTCGCGTTCGCCACAGTGTCGGGCTCGCCGTCGCAGGTCGACGACGTCCTCGACTCGGTCGACCGTTTCGTCTGGTCGTTCCCCGAGGTCGACGTCGTCTCGACCGAGCGCTACTGGGTCGACACCGCGTAGCTGCGGTCGGCTCCTTCGTCGCCTCCCTGGTTCGGTCGGCGCTGGCGCTTGGTCCGACCGAACGGGTAGCTGTGGTCGGCTCCTTCGTCGCCTTCCTGGTTCGGTCGGCGCTGGCGCTTGGTCCGACCGAACGGGTAGCTGTGGTCGGC
>JAPKDO010000074.1 GCA_028822535.1 Acidimicrobiales bacterium | reverse complement strand
CCGTCAACACGTCGTCGAACCGACCGAGGAGTGTGCCGATCAACGCCGCCTCCGACCGTAATGCGATGGCACGCATCGGATCCTGGATCCGTTCCGCGGCGTCCTCGAGCACCGAGATCGCGTCCTCGGCTCGACCCAGTTGGAACGCCAACAACGCGGACCGGTCGACAGCCACCGACGCGACGTCGACGTCGTTCTGCGCCCGCTCCTCGGCGAGCGCGAGCGCAGCCGCCGCACCCTCGAGGTCTCCTCGGAGCCGCAGGATCTCACCGAGCGCCCGCTGGACGTCGTGGGCGGTCGCTTCACCGTCGCCGGCGCGCAGTGCCCAACGCTCGGCGCGGTCGAGGTCGAACGCGGCCAACGCCTCCCGAGCGGCGCGCAGGCATTCCCGCGCGCCGACGGGGTCGCCTGCGGCCTCGAGCCAGTCGACCACCTTCGAGGCATCGCCGGGCTCCGGGCAGCCGGCGTCGGTGACCAGCTCGACGAGTCGACGCAGGTGGAGGAGGCGACGACGGACCGGGAGCGCGGCGACCAGTGCCTCTCCGACGAGGGGATGGTCCACGCGGACGTGCCACGCAGCGCCGGTCGCCGGACGCTCGACGCGGACCAGCGCCTGATCCTCGAGTTCGTCGATGGCGGCGGCCCGGTCGTCGGGAAGCAGCCGCAAACGGATCTCGTCGGCGAGAGCGATCAACTCCAAGGTGTCCACCACCTCGTCGGGAAGTCGTGAGACGCGGCGACGGACGACATCGACGGTGCGTCGACCTGGATCGAGTGGCACGAGGGCAACCCACCCGTCGGCGACGTCCTCGCGCAACTGATCCGCCTCACGGGCGTCGAGCAGGAGCTCTCGCACGAGCAACGGATTCCCCGCCGAACGCTCGGCCAGGACCTCGCTGAGGGACGACGCCGCCGGCCCCCCGAGCACGTGCTCGGCCAGCGCTGCGACGTCGTCGACGGCGAGCGGTTCGAGGGTGACCTCGTCGATGTCGAACGTGGACCACAGCTCCGCGAGTCCGCCCGGGAGCCGCTCGCCCGACCGCACCGTGCACACGAGGTGACAGTCCGACGCGGTCAGGAGGTGGCTCAACAACGCGACCGAGGGTTCGTCGAGGTGGTGGACGTCGTCGATGCTGACCACGAGGCGCGCACCGTTCGCATCCGCTGCCAACTCGGCACAGATCGAGCGGATGAGACCGCCCAGATCTTCCGATGGCTCGGTGGGCAACAGGGACAGGAGCGGCCCGAGGGGCACCGCCTTGGTGGCCGGTGAAGCGACGGCTTCGATCACCCGGTCACCCCGACGTGTGAGCCGCTCGCCGAGCGCGCGCAGGAGCCGGGTCTTCCCCGAGCCTGCATCGCCCGTGAGGCGGAGACCGCGTCCGTCCCGCAGTCGTCGGAGCGACTGCTCGAGCTCTTGCGTACGGCCGATCAGGACGTCACTCACCGCTGCGGCACCGTAGCGACCGAACGCGAACGGGGCGTTCTGGACAGTGCGATCCGCTCAGTACTTGACGACGCCCGGCAACTTCTTCGCCTGGTCGATCCAGCCCTGGACGACCTTGGCCGACGGCGTGCGCTGCACGAGCTTCTTCCGCCCGCTGTTCACCTTCTCCATCGCCGCGGCGAGGTTCTCGGCGTTGCGGTTCTTCAACTCCTTGACGGTGTCGACGCCCGCCGCTTCGAGCAGGTCGGAGTACTGCGTCGACACGCCCTTGATCCGCATGAGGTCGGCGCGGTTGACCCACTCGAGGATCCGCTTGTCACCGAGCTTGGTGAGATCGGCCAGCGCCTTGCGGCCCTTGCGGGTGGCGCCGTTGTCGAGGAGCGCCTCGCAGGTGCGCACGCCGGAGTCCTGGAGGATCTTGCGGTATTTCGGTCCGATGCCCTCGATCGCAGAGATGGTGGCCATGTGTCCCCTTCTGTGTCGTCGCTGCCGACCCCTCGTCGACCAGTCGCGGCGTCACCATAGGAAATGTCCGGGCGGCGTGCTGGCTCCCGACCGCGAACGGGCGACAGGGCCGTGTGGTGTCGGTCCGGAGCGCACGGTTAGGGTGACCGAACCCAGTTGCAGGACCCGGATGTCACAGCGATCTCCGGACGAACACGGTGAGGTTTCGAGTGCAGGGCGTGATCAAGTCGTACGACCCCGGCAGCGGCGATGGCGTGATCATCGCGGACTCCGACCTGGTCGAATACGACATCGCGGCCGCGGCGCTCGAGGGCACGGTGTTCCGAATGGTCCGCCAAGGGCAGCGCGTCGTCTTCGACATCGACGGCGACGGCAGAGCGAGCGGTCTTCGACTGGGTTCCGAAGTCGACATGGCGACGCCGCGCTTCCCACAGGACGACGTCCCTCTGCACACCGGGATCTGACCGCCCGCCGGTCGTCCCGACGATCCCCCAGTCGCAATGGCGCGACGAGAAGAGAAGGACCATCGAATGTCTTCGACGACCGACAACAAGAAGCTCGAGGCCTGGGTTGCGGAGTGGGCGGAGGTCTTCCAGCCCGACGCGATCGAGTGGTGCGACGGCTCCGAGGAGGAGTGGGATCGCTTGACGAGCCTGCTGGTCGAACAGGGTTCGTTCACCCGCCTCGACGACTCGAAGCGCCCCAACAGCTTCCTGTGCAACTCCGACCCCGCCGACGTGGCCCGGGTCGAGGAGCGGACCTTCATCAACTCCCCCGAGGAGATCGACGCAGGCCCCACCAACAACTGGCGGGCCCCGGCCGAGATGAAAGAAGAGGTCCTCGCCTTCTACCGCGGCGCCATGAAGGGCCGCACGATGTACGTCGTGCCGTTCTCGATGGGCCCGCTCGGTTCACCGATCGCACACATCGGCGTGCAGTTGACCGACAGCCCCTACGTGGTCGTCAACATGAAGATCATGACCCGCATGGGACAGGGCGCACTCGACGTCCTCGGCGCCGACGGTGAATGGGTCAACTGCCTGCACTCGGTCGGCTACCCCCTCGTCGACGCAGACGGCAACGCCCGGCCCGACGTGGCGTGGCCCTGCGACGCCGACAACAAGTACATCTGCCACTTCCCCGACGACCGCGAGATCTGGTCGTACGGCTCGGGGTACGGCGGCAACGCCCTCCTCGGCAAGAAGTGCTTCGCCCTGCGCATCGCGTCGACGATGGCCCGCGACGAGGGCTGGATGGCCGAGCACATGCTCATCATCGGCGTCACACCGCCCAACGGCGAGAAGAAGTACATCGCGGCGGCATTCCCCTCGGCCTGCGGCAAGACGAACATGGCGATGCTCATCCCGACGCTCCCCGGCTGGAAGGTCGAGTGCGTCGGCGACGACATCGCCTGGCTGAAGTTCGGTGACGACGGCCAGCTCTACGCCATCAACCCCGAAGCCGGCTTCTTCGGCGTCGCTCCCGGCACCGGACCCGACACCAACTACAACGCGCTGCGCTCGGTCGACGCCAACTCGATCTTCACCAACGTCGCCAAGACCGACGACGGCGACATCTGGTGGGAGGGCCTGTCGGAGCCGCCCGCGCACCTCACCGACTGGCGTGGCAACGACTGGACGCCCGAGTCCGACGCACCGGCCGCCCACCCCAATGCCCGCTTCACGGCGCCGGCTGCCCAGTGCCCGGTCATCGCTCCCGAGTTCGAGGACCCGAAGGGCGTGCCGATCTCGGCCATCCTCTTCGGTGGTCGTCGGGCATCGAACGTGCCCCTCGTGACCGAGGCCCGCGACTGGGATCACGGCGTGTTCCTGGGTTCGATCATGAGCTCCGAGAAGACGGCGGCAGCAGCCGGCAAGGTCGGCGAGGTCCGCTTCGACCCCTTCGCCATGCTCCCCTTCATCGGTTACAACGCCGGCGATTACATGCAGCACTGGCTCGACATCGGCCAGGAAGACGGGTCGAAGCTCCCGAAGCTGTTCTGGGTCAACTGGTTCCGGCGCGGCGAGGACGGCTCGTTCCTGTGGCCGGGCTTCGGCGACAACAGCCGTGTCCTCAAGTGGGTGCTCGAGCGCCTGGAGGGCGAGAGCGACGCCGTCGACACCCCGATCGGCAAGGTCCCGACCGCCGACGCCCTCGACACCACCGGCCTCGACATCGACGCCGACGTGCTCGACGAATTGCTCTCGGTCGACGCCGAGTCGTGGCGCCAGGAGATCCCGCTGATCGAAGCGCACTTCGACTTCATCGGCGAGCGCCTCCCCGAAGGTCTCAAGGACCAACTGGCGGAGCTCGAGAAGCGCCTCTCGAGCTAGCGCACCGATCCCGTCTGAAAACCACGAAACCCGGTCCGAGATTCGGACCGGGTTTCGTCGCGCCAGGGACGGTTCGGACAGGAAGCCGTCAGTGGTGACGCAAGGGTAGCGGGAGCAAACCGCCTTCGCGGCACTTGTCGGCGAGATCGGAGACCGCGGCGACGTAGTCGTCGTGATCGAGCTCACCGGCGAGGTAGCCGTCGCGAACGTCGAGGAACATGCCCTCCACGAGGAGGTCGACGAGCTGTTCGAACAGTCGATCATGCAGATCCTGGTCGCCGTCGACGAGTTGGATCGTGCCCAGGACGACGTCCTGTTCGTCGGCGATCCGGATGGCCAAACGCTCGTGCTCGTCCATGGATGGGTTGTTCGACCCATCGGTTGCGACCTCCTTGTCCGACAACGGGAATATTCGGCGTTCGCTAGGGTCCACCTCCCCTGCCCGTCGTCCGAGAGGTCGAGCCATGGCCGTCAGCGCGTACATCCTCATCCAGACCGAGGTCGGAAAAGCCGCCGAGGTCGCGGCCGAGGTGCGTGGCATCGACGGCATCGCGTCGTCCGAAGACGTCACCGGCCCCTATGACGTGATCGCCCGGGCCGAGGCGAACACGGTGGACGAACTCGGGAAGATGGTGGTGAGCCGGGTGCAGATGATCGGCGGTATCACTCGCACGCTCACGTGCCCCGTCGTCCACCTCTGATCAGCTGATCCGGGCCCGTCCCGGCTCGACCTCGAGGGACGGTGGGATCCACACGTCGACCGGCAGCCCATCGGCATCCGTCGCGTCGATCTGCACGTTCACCGCGTCGTCACCGCTGTCGACGGTGATCGTGGTGCTCACCGCTGCGGTGCCGAGCGCCCCGATCACGTCCCGGACGAGCGCCAACGCCAGCACTGCTCGCTCGCCGCTGCACGGCGATTCGCCTTTCCACACGAGGTCGAGCGCGGCCCCCGATTCTTCGCGAGCGGCGTCGACCTCGACCTCGACGGCGGCGCGGAACGGGTCGCGGGCAGCATCGAGCGGCGACGCGGCCTCCGGACCCACCGAGACGCTGACCCACCACCGACGTCGGCTCTCGCGGACCGACAGGGTCCAGAGCACGTCGAGCAGGTCATCGTCGAGGGCAGCGGCATCGAGCTGTTCCTGGAGCTCCACGACCGACGATTCGAGTTCGGACTTCGCCGCCGTCTCGTCTCGTAGCCGGTTGGCGATGTCGGCCGCGTCGCGTCGGGCGCGGTTCTCCCGCTCGTGGGCCTCGTCGCGCTCGCCGGTGAGGTCGGCGGCGGCGACTGCGGCGGCCTCGGCGTCGGCCGTCGCCTGGTCCCGTTCGTTGCGGGCCTGGACGACGAGATCCGTCAGCTCCTCGACACGGCCCCGACGGTGTCGGTCGACGAAGAGCAGTGCGACCACGGCCGCTGCGAGGACGATGGCGACGACGAGCACGGGCCGACCCTACTGAGGACCGAACTGGAGCGAGCGGAGGCCCAAGCCCATCAGGAACAAGCCGCCACCGCCGTAGAGCAGGAAGCGGTACGCCTCGAGCTGTGCGCGGTAGCTGTAGAGGATGCCGACCGTCGCGAGCGCGACGAATCCGTAGAACGTGTGGAACTGGTCGAGCTCGAGGTCTTCGGTCGACAACAGCGCCACCCCGAACGCGACCTGGACGAAGATCGAGACCTCGACCAGGCCCGTCGCGATCCACAACCAGCGACCGCGCAGCGCTTCGAGCCAGTGCGCACCGAGCGCCCAGACGCCGGCGACGGCGTTGCCGATGATGACGAACCATGCCAGGTCGGCATGGAGCGAACGGACCACGGTGCCCGGATTCAGGCGTTGCCCGTGGAGCCCCCGGCGACCTGGTAGCTCCACAGCTCGGCTCCGACGGAGACCGGCCGGGCGCTGTCGCTGCCGCCTTCACCGTCACCGTCGCCGGAGGCGGGCTTGTCGGCACCTCGGTGCCCGTGGGCGAACTCCTTGGACGAGACCCAGGCGTCGAAGCTCTCCTGGTCGGCCCAGCGGGTCACGACGAGCCAGACGTTGCGGTCGTCGGTCGGCTGGAGGAGTTCGAAGCCCTCGAAGCCAGGCTGGTCATCGACCGCTCCGGCGCGGGCGGCGAAGCGCTTGGCGAGTTCGTCACCGGAGTTGTCGGGGACGGTGATGGCGTTGATCTTGATGACGGTCACGGCCTCGTCCTACTCCACACCGGCGGGTAGGAGCCAGTCCTCGACCCCGAGTGCGGGCGGCGACGTGCGGATGAACCACTCGTTCCCGAACGCCATCGCGAACGCGTCGTCGGGAAGCGACAGGAAGAAGCTGTCCTCGGGGATCTGCGAGGCATGCGCTGCCATCGACGCCCGCTTCGCTCCCAGCCAGTCCGTCACGTCGACGGTCGTCGTGATGACCGACTCGGGCGACCCGAACTCGACGCCGCCGTTCGCCTCGGGGTCGTCGAGATCGGGGCCCTCGAAGTCGGGGTCGTCGGTGGCCGCGGCCTCCATGACCCGGCGGAGATGGTCCCGGTTCATCGTCGACTCGTAGACGTGCGGCGTCCCGACGAGCTCGGCGGCACGGTGGCCGACCCGGTGAACCTGGATGTGATCCGGGTGCCCGTACCCGCCGTGATCGTCGTACACGGTCAACACGTCTGCCGTCTCCTCGGACAAGATCTCACCCAGCCGAGCCGCGGCTTCCTCCGGGTCGGCCTTCCAGAAACAGTCGGGATCGTCGTTCGTGGACTCCCCCATCATCCCCGAGTCCCGGTACCCGAGGAACTCGACCCGGTGCGCGCCGAGAGCCGCCGCCGACGCTTCGACCTCCTGCGCGCGCCGGTCACCGAGCGCCTCGCCGTCGGCGAGGAAGCCGTCGGCGACCTCACCACACTCGCCACGCGTCCCGAAGACGAGCACGACCCGGTGCCCTTCGCCCGAGGCGCGGGCGAGGGTGCCACCGGTCGCGATCGACTCGTCGTCGGGGTGGGCGTGGAACGAGACGATGGTCGCCATCGCAGGAGTATGCCCCGACGGCGGACCGCCTCCTCAGGCGATCGCGCCGGACTCGCGGAGCTTCGCGATGCGGTCGGCGTCGAACCCGAACTGTCCGAGGACCTCGTCGGTGTGCTGTCCGGCGTGCGAGGGCGGACGCTGGATCTCGGCCTCGGTGCGGGAGAAACGCGGCGCCGGCGCCGGCTGGACGACACCGTTGCGCTCGACGAATGTGCCGCGCTCGACGTTGTGCGGATGCTGGGGGGCTTCCTCCAGCGACAGGACCGGAGCGAAACAGACGTCGGTGTGCTCCATGATCTCGCACCACTCGTCGCGGGTCTTGGTCGTGAAGATGGCCGCGAGGCGATCCTTGACCGCCGGCCACTGGTCGCGGTCCATCTGGTGCGGGAGGTCGCCGTCCGCACCGAGGCCGGACAACTCGAGCAGTTGGTCGTAGAACTGCGGCTCGATCGAACCGATCGACACGTACTTGCCGTCGCTCGTCTCGTAGACGTCGTAGAAGTGCGCTCCGGTGTCGAGCAGGTTGGTGCCCCGCTCGTCGTTCCAGATGCCCATCGCCCGGAACGCGTGGAACATGGTGGTCAGCACGGCGCTGCCGTCGACCATGGCCGCGTCGACCACCTGCCCCTCACCCGATGACTTCGCCTCGAGGAGCGCGCAGACGATGCCGAACGCGAGGAACATCCCGCCGCCACCGAAGTCGCCGACGAAGTTCAGCGGCGGGATCGGCGCCTCGCCACGACGCCCGATCGGCTCGAGCGCGCCGGCGAGGGCGATGTAGTTGATGTCGTGTCCGGCGGCCTGCGCATACGGACCCTCCTGGCCCCAGCCGGTCATCCGGCCGTACACCAGCTTGGGGTTGCGAGCCAGGCAGTCGTCGGGCCCGATACCGAGGCGCTCGGTGACTCCCGGACGGAACCCTTCCATCAAGACATCGGCCTGCTCGACGAGCGCGAGCAGCGCTTCGACGCCGTCGGGGCTCTTGAGGTCGAGGCCGATCGAGCGTCGCCCGCGGTTCAACACGTCGGCCGGCGGCGACTCGGGGTCGCCGCCCATGACCTGACCGGCGCGGTCGACCCGGATGACGTCGGCGCCCATGTCGGCGAGGAGCATGGCGCAGAACGGGCCGGGGCCGATGCCGGCGATCTCGAGGACGGTGGTTCCCTGGAGCGGTCCCATGAGTGAGCGATTTCCTTCGGTTTCAGGCCGCGGGTGCGGCGGTGGTGGTGTCGGCGATGGCGTCGATGATCTGTGACCACAGCGCCTTCGGGAGATTGTGGCCCATGCCGTCGATCTCGAGATGCGTCGAGTGGGGGACGGCTTCAGCGGTGCGGGCGCCCCCGGAGGGCGTCACGAGCGTGTCGGCCAGGCCGTGGATCACGGTGAACGGCACGCGCACCCCCTGGAGACCAGCAGTCCGGCTCGGCGACGCGAAGATCGCAGCGATCTGTCGGGCCATGCCAGCGGGGTACTGCATGCGGTCCCACTCGCGACGGGCCCTGGCCTCGGACGCCTCGGGATCGAGGTACGCCGGGCTGCCCCACACCTGCTCGGCGTCGAGCGCGGCCTGCACTGCCTCGTCGACCGTCGTGGGAGGGGAACCCAGCAGTGCGGCGGACGCCTCCGACGACGGCTGACCGACGTCGGGGTCGCCGGTGGTCGACATGATCGACACGACGGAGCGGACCTTGTCCGGGTGGTCGATCGCCATCTGTTGCACGATCATCCCGCCCATCGAGACGCCGACGATGTGGGCGGAATCGACATCGAGCGCGTCGAGCAGACCCGCTGCGTCCGCGGCCATGTCGGCGAGGAGGTACGGCACGTCGGGCGACTCGCCCGCCATGACCTTGCCCATGAGGTCACCGAGGTCGACGGGTTGGTCGTCGAGCTTCGTCGACAGGCCGACGTCGCGGTTGTCGAACCATGCGACCCGGTAGCCACGCTCGACGAGCGCCTCGACGAATCCGATGTCCCAGCTGACCTTCTGCGCGCCGAGCCCCATGACGAGCAACAGCGGTTCGCCGTTGTCGGGGCCGCGCACCTCCGCACACAAGTCGATGCCGTTCGCGTGGACCATGGTCTCCCCCATGCGCCCGATGCTTGCCGTTCCTTGACCGATCGGTCAAGAAAGGCGCTGTCGCCGTGCCGGACTGACCGCGGTCTGGCAGTCGAGCAGTGAGCTAGGAGTCGAGCAAGCGACGCTTCTCGGCCGCGAACTCGTCCTCGCTCAACACCCCACGGGTTCGGAGGTCGTCGAGCTTGGCCAGCTCGTCGGCCTTCGAGACCCCACCGCCACCGGCGGGACTCCCGATGCGATCGAACTTCCGGTTCTCGTTGGCCTCGATCTGGCGGTAGATCTCGTTCTGCACCGCCGTCGGCTTCCGGACGTCCGAGAACGCCTGGCGCCCGCTCTCGCCCGCCGACTCGATCACCAGATCGCCGGCGCCGAGGCCGCGTTCGAACAGCGTCTGGGAGAACATCACGTTGTTCACACGCTCCAGCGGGATCTCGATGCCCTTCTTGGTGAACACGCCGTGCCGGTAGATGAGTCGATCGCTCGTGACGACGAAGTTGGTGGTCCGCCAGTCCATGTAGCGGGCCGCCCAATACGCCAGTCCGGCGAGGATGACCAGACCCGCCACCAACTGGACGAAGCCGGGGAAGCCCAGGACCAGCGACAGGAGGCCGACGATCAGCGCGACGGCGAGCGCGGCCGTCGGCTTGGCCATGAACCACCAGTGCGGGTTGAGGTCGAGCACGACCTCTTCGGTGTCATTGAGCAGTTTCCGCGGGAACGCCACGGCGGGATCCTACGCCCAGCCCAACTCGTCCAGGCGGTGATCGTCGATCCCGAAGTGGTGGGCCAACTCGTGGATCACGGTGATCCGGACCTGGTCGATCACCTCGTCGTCCGTGGTGCAGATCGCGCAGATCGGCAGCCGGTAGATCGTCACCTGGTCGGGCATGGGCGCCTGACCCCAGCCGCCGTAGTCGTCGCGCTCGGTCAGCGGGATCCCTTCGTACTTGCCGAGCACGCCGCCGGAGGCGCGACCGGTGCGGATGCGGACCATGACGTTGTCGAGCGCATCGGCGAGCGGGTCGGGGAGTTCATCGAGGGCCGCAGCCACCAACTCCTCGAAGCGGCGGGCTTCCATCTCGACCATCCGACGAGACCGTACCGCCCGCCGCCTCCGCCCTCCTACGCTGTCCACGATGGACCCGGACGCCGTGCTCGGCGGACTCGACGACGCCCAGCGTGTCGCGGTGACGTCGCCGGCCATGCCTCTGGCCGTGATCGCCCCGGCCGGGTCGGGCAAGACACGGGTGCTCACGGCACGCATCGCCCATCGGGTGGCCGCCGGCGACATCGAGCCCGACCACATCCTGTGCGTCACGTTCACCCGCAAGGCCGCGTCGGAACTCCAGGGGCGCCTCCGCGCCCTGGGTCTGCACGAGACGATCGAGGCCGGGACGTTCCACGGTGTGGCGTGGCGACTCCTCAAAGACCGTTGGGCGGGCTCCGGACGCACCGCGCCGCAGTTGCTCGACCAGGTCCGCCCCTTCCTCCGTGATCAGGTCGCACCGGACGCCTCCCCCGGCGACATCGCCGACCTGGCCGGTGAGATCGCCTGGGCCCGGGCACGCCTGATCCGTCCCGACGGGTACGCCGAGGCCGCTCAGGCCGCCGGGCGGCGCAGTCGCCGGCCGTCCGGCTGGATCGCCGAGCGGTTCGGCGCGTTCGAGACCGCGAAGACGCGACGCCATGTCGTCGACTTCGACGACCTGCTCGCGGCGTGTGCCAGCGCGATCGACGGTGATCCGACGTTCGCCGCCGCCCAGCGATGGCGGTTCCGCCACCTCTTCGTCGACGAGTTCCAGGACGTCAACCCGCTGCAGTTCGCCTTGCTCGAGGCGTGGCGTGGCGACCGGTGGGACGCCTTCGTCGTCGGCGACCCCCACCAATCGATCTACGGGTGGAACGGGGCGGACCCGAGCCTCCTCGAGACACTCGGCGACCGGTGGCCGGCGCTCGAGACCGTTCACCTCGATCGCACGCATCGCTCCACCCCGCAGATCACCGCTGCGGCTGCCGACGTGATCCGCTCCGCCGGCCTGCCCGATCGGCATCCGGTGTCGACCGGCGCGGCCGGTCCGCCGGCGCGCCTTCGGGCGCATCGCGACGAGGTCGGCGAGATCACCGCGGTGGCGACCGACATCCGTCGGCGACGAGGCCCCGACGCGCCGTGGTCTTCCTTCGCGGTCCTCGCTCGGACGCACGATCAGATCACCTCGCTCGAACGAGGGCTGGGGGCCAGCGGCGTGCCGACGGTGATCCGACGCCAGTCCACGCTCGCCGCCGACCCGGAGGTCCGCCGCATCCTGTTCCGTCTCGGTCGCGACGATCGACCGCTCCTCACTGCGCTCGGCGATGCGGTGACCGACGACCAGCGCGGCATCGAAGCAGTGACCGAGATCCTCGACATCGCAGAGCAACGCGTCGAGGACGAGTCATCGATCACCGGGCGCGAGTTCACCGGTTGGGCCTTCGCCCGCCTGTCGGACCGACCCGAACGCCTCGACGCCGTGACGTTGTCGACGATCCATGCGGCCAAGGGCCTCGAGTGGCCGGTGGTCCACGTCGTCGGCGTGGAGGACGGCTCGATCCCGCATGTCTCGGCTCGACGCCGGGCGGCGCGAGACGAAGAAGCGCGCCTGCTCTACGTCGCCATCACTCGTGCGTCGGTCGAGGTGCACGTCCACTGGGCCCGGACCCGGACCATCAAGGGCGTCGTCCGCGAGCGACAACGGAGCCCGTTCCTCGCGCGATTCGACGAGACCGCGGCGCATCGGGACGACGACGTCACCGAGGATCCACACGCCCACCTCGATGCGTTGCGTTCCGTCGTCCGTGCGAACCCTGGCGATGATCCCCTCACGGCCGCGCTGCACGATTGGCGCGACGGACGCGCCCGAGCGGCGCGCACCGCACCCGAGGTCGTGCTCAGCGACGAGACGCTCCATGCCATCGCCGAGCGCCGTCCGGACTCCGAGGAGGCCATCGCTTCCATCCCCGGGATCGGCGTCTCCCGGGCGCGACGCTTCGCGCCGGAGGTCCTGGCGATCCTGGAGCGGAGCGACCCGGTGTCATGAAGTTCACCGTCACGCAGTCCTTCACCCACTCGGCTGACGAGTGCGCCCACGCGTTCACCGACCCGGCTCTGTATCCGACCTTTGCGGGGCTCCCGAAGGTGCAGGTGCCCGACGTCGTGTCGCACGACGTCGAGGGCAACGTGGTTCGGATGCGGGTCCACTATCGATTCGCCGGCGATCTCAGTTTCGCCGCCCGGACTGCGATCGATCGGGAACGCCTCACCTGGGTCGACGAGTCCGTCCATGATCTCGCCGACCAGACCGTGCGATTCGAACTCCACCCGGATCACTATGCGAAGCAGTTCCGCGGCCATGGGACCTACCGCTTCGTCGACACCGACGGTGGATGCGAACGGGTCGCCGAGATCGAGATCTCGGTGTCGTTCCCGCTCGTCGGACGGGCCGTCGAGGGCGCGATCGCATCCGGACTCCGGGAACACCTGGCTGACGAGCAACGCGTCGTCGAACGGTTCCTCGCGACCCGGTAGCGTCGCTTGCCGTGCGCCTCGCCACCTGGAACGTGAACTCGCTGAAGGCCAGGCTCGAGCGGGTCGAATCGTGGCTGGTCGAGACCGATACCGACGTCGTGTGCCTGCAGGAGACCAAGATGGCCGACGACGCCTTTCCCGCCATCACGTTGGCGGGGCTCGGCTACGAGGGTGTCCATCACGGGCAAGGCCGGTGGAACGGCGTGGCCATCCTCTCCCGAATCGGGATCGACGACGTGGTCCACGGATTCGCCGACGGTGGCCCACCCGATGACGAAGCCCGGCTCCTCACCGCGCGGTGCGGGTCCACCCTGGTCGTCACGGCCTACGCGCCGAACGGGCGCGAGGTGGGCCACGAGCAGTTCGTCTACAAACTCGAGTGGTTCGACCGGCTCGCCGCCCACCTCGATGCGCTGACGTCGCCCGATGACGATGTGTTGGTCTGTGGCGATCTCAACATCGCGCCCGAAGACCGCGATGTGTGGGACGTCGACGAGATCCACGGATCGACCCACATCACCGCCGACGAACGGGCGAAGTTCGCGAACCTCCTCGGGTGGGGAATGGACGACGCCTTTCGTCGATGCCATCCCCAGACCGACAGGCTCTACACCTGGTGGGACTATCGAGCGGGGAACTTCCACAAGCACAAGGGCATGCGCATCGACCACGTCCTCACGACGCGCTCGCTCACCGAGCGCCTGCGTTGGTCGGTGGTGGATCGCAACGCGCGCAAGGGAACGGGCCCGTCGGATCACGCACCACTGCTCGTCGACTTCGTGGATCCATGACGTCAGCGTGCTAGCCAAGACGTCGTGACCGACGCATCGTCATCCGTCCCCGAGTCGACGCGCAGCGTGTGGCTCAGCCACATCGAGTCGCTCCAAGCCGGAGTGCACTCCGAACGAGGCACCGAGCTACGCCGAGTGGCCGACGCGACCAGGCGAGTCCTCCACGGGATGGTGATGACCGACCTCGACACCGACGTCCTGCGCGACGCCGCCGAACGACTCGAGGTGGTGGCGGAAGCATTCGACCGCTCCACGACGCGGTCGATGTACGAGGGCTTCGGCGAGTCGGCCAATGCCGGCGACCCGCAAGGGTTCTTCGAACACGGCCCCATGCTCGGACGCTCCAACCCGCTGGCGCCACCGATCGCGCTGTCGGTCGTGGACGACCGCACCATGCGAGGCGTCGTGACCTTCGCCAGCGGTTACGAGGGCCCGCCTGGCTGCGTACACGGCGGTTACATCGCCGCGGCGTTCGACGACTTGCTGGGCGCGACCCAGTCGTTGTCGGGCATGCCCGGGATGACCGGCCGCCTCTCGGTCGACTATCGCTCGCCGACGCCACTCCATGAAGAACTCGTGTTCACCGGGACATTCGACGGTCGTGAGGGTCGCAAGAACTTCACGAGCGGCACGCTGCACGTCGGCGACCGGTTGTGTGCGGAGGCCCAGGGCTTGTTCATCTCGATCGACTTCGGACGCCTGGCGGAGATGGAACAGGCCCGGACGGACCACCGTGAGGCCGGGAGAACCCAACCCGACTGAGTCAGCGCTTGCGAGCCTTCTTGGCCGCTTTCTTCGCTTTCTTGGCCGGCGCCTTCTTGGCGGGAGCCTTCTTCTTCGCCGGCGCCTTCTTGGCAGGAGCCTTCTTCTTCGCCGGCGCCTTCTTGGCAGGAGCCTTCTTCTTCGCCGGCGCCTTCTT
>JAPKDO010000406.1 GCA_028822535.1 Acidimicrobiales bacterium | reverse complement strand
ACCTCGAAATCATTGACGAGGGCGAGTACCGACAGTTGCTCGGTAGGTAGACAAGACTCGCCGCGTGGCCTTGGGATCGTTGACGTCTCGTGAAGCGGTACTGGCGGCGATAGCCGAGTTCGACGACATCGGCCGTGCAGCGTTCCTGGAAACTATTGCCACGTGACGGGTCCTTCGGACGGTCTCGTCCATGAAGAACAAGGCTGTCCACCGAACCCCTGACCTGGATCCGTCCGTGGTCGAAAAGATCCTGGCGCGCCACGCCGGAGAGCTCTCCGACCCGGTCGTCTACCGGCCCGACCGTCCCTTGGAATCAAAGGATTCCAAGGGTCGACCTCCTCATATTCGGAAGCCAGAAACGCATAAATGTGTGGTGTGTCGCGCATGCGGGCCTACCGAGAATGCCTCTGAAACATCGGAGCGGTTCGAACAGCTCAGTTTCGAGGCCGCCGACATCGGAGGTGATGGAAATGGTTGAGCGTGTCGGTTTGGTCGAGGCGGCAGCGTTGGCGGTGCCGGACCTGTTGGGCGAGTTCGAACACGACGGTCGGACTGGTGGCCGGTTTACCCGCGAGATCGACCTGTTCGTGGCGCGTGCGGTGCTCGAAGGCGTCGACTCGGTCAGTGGTGTTACCGCTGAGCTGGTTGCCGCGTTCTGTGGTGAGGCGGTCCAGGGTCGGGATGGTTCGTGGCGGACACCGGCGGCGTCGACTCGCCGGACCCGGCGTGCCGCGATCCGGTGGCTGTTTCGCTGGTTGCGTCACGAGGGGATCTGTGTGGCCGATCCGACGATCGACGTGAAGGTCTCAGAGGATGCCGTAGCGGGGCCGCGTCCGTTGACCGACGTCGAGGTCGCCGAGTGCCGCCTGATGTCGGATCGAACGTTGTCCCAGACCCGGTTGCCGGCGTGTTGGGCGTTGGCCGAGGCGACGTTGACGACCGGGGAGATGTCCCGGCTGGTGGTCGGCGACGTGGACCTGGTGTCGGGCACGCTCGACACTCCGGGGTTGAGCCGTGGCCCTGTGGCGCGCACGGTGTCGTTGACCGACTGGGGGGCCGAAGCGTTGGCCCGCCGCGTCGAAGAGCTCGTTGGTGGCGGTGGCGACGAGTCGACACCTGTCGTGTACCGGTCGGGTCGTTCCCTCAACGGTGGTGGAGCGACCGCCGGGCAGGCCATCAACCGGATCCTGACCTACGCCGGGCTCAGCAACGACCCGTCGGCGACCGCCAAGTCGGTCATCGCGTGGCGGGCCAGGAAAGCGTTCGAACAGAGCGGCCGCATCGAAGCAGCGGCGCGCCTCATCGGCTCGTCGTCGTTGGATGCCACGGCGCGCCTCATTGGCCTGGACTGGACGGTCGGACCATGACCGCTCCACAGCGGCGGTCCCGCAAACAGTTGAAACGGCTTGAGGACCTGACGCCGAAGCAGTTCATGAAGGTCCTCGTCGACAACCCGGCGTTCACTGCCATTGCCGACCAGATGCCCGAACCGGTCAGCCACCTTGACCGTTCCAGGGGTGGGCGGCCCGCCGAGTATCCGCCGGTGGTGTTCCTCGCCTTAGGTGTGCTGGCAGTCCAGACCGGCAGCATCCGCAGCGCAGTGCGGGCACTGGCCGACATGTGGGACTGGATCCGTAAGCCGTTGCACGCGGCCGCTCCGGGCTACAAAGGCCTGCAACGCGGTTTCGGGTCGCCGACGAGAAGCCAGTTCCGCCGCTACCGCGACCTGTACCTACACGGCGACAGCGACTACGCCGCCGTCCATGACGAAGCGGTCCGGGTTTTCGCAGACCTGGCGAAGGACAACGGCTACTTCGACAGGACCGGCACCATCGCGGACCCCGACATCTCCGACGTGGTGTTCGGCGACGGCTGCGTGTTCAAAGCCCGCTTCGGCCTCAAACGCAAGGGGCTCGAGTTTCTCGGCGACGGGAAGTGGGTCAATCCTGTAACCGGCGAGATCACCAACCGGCTCTGGGACCCAGATGCCGGAAACTTCGTACAGGGCGACAAGACGTGGCCTTACGGCCTCAAGTACTCGATCATCGGCGCCCACAACGGCCACGAGCGGGAACGAATGTTCCTCAACTTCGGCCAACTCGGAGTCGCCGGCAACACCGACGGTGCCCAGTCACACAAAGAAGCGGAACGGTCCGTGGACCTGGTCGCCGAGATCCAACAGTCAGCACCGGACGTCTACGGCCTGGTCTACGACATGGCGCTCCGAGGCACCCACCACGACACCCTCTACCAGTTGGGCATGTTCGGCGTCTCCCAGATCCACCGTCACAGCGACGGCCTTCCCAAGTCGCTGGTCCTCGGAAACCACGAAGTCACCCGCGACGGCCGAACCGCCGGAGAAATCAACGTCGTCCTCTACGACGGCGCCCCGTACATGTACGCCACCGCCGGCGGGGACCGACACCTCATCACCCTGGAGGCCGGCAAGCCGATGCGGCGAAAGAACCGCACCACCGGCTACCGGTGGTACCGGAGCTACACAGTGCCGTGCGACCCCCGAATCAACCCTGTGCTGCACGCCACCACGTTCCGGCTCCGGCTCGACACCACCGACGAAGACAAGAACCGCAAACGCGGCAGGGCCGAGAACCTTCGGCTCCACCCCGAAGGCACCCCCGCCTTCAAAACGCTCATCGCACTGCGCCCCGTGTCCGAGTCACTGAACTCGTGGATCAAGAACCATCAGGTCCCCCACCGTCGCGCCCCGGTCGTCGGCCACGCACGAATGCGAGTCCACCTGCTGTTCCAAGCGCTGTACCTCAACATCAGGGCCACCATCGCCAGGATGCTGAGAACCGGTCAGCAACTGCCCTTCACCACCTAAACCGCTGCCTC
>JAPKDO010000073.1 GCA_028822535.1 Acidimicrobiales bacterium | reverse complement strand
GTGGACGAACCGGCCGGTGACGACATTGCCCGAGAACCCGGTCGCAGCGTCGATCCGTCCGAAACGCTTCGTCGCGGCGTCGACGAGTGCGGCCGACGAGGCCGCGTCGGCCAGGTCCCGGACGCCGGTCACGACCTCGACGGCGGCACCGGCGGACTCGAGTTCGGCGACGAGGCCGTCCTCGGGATCGCCGACCACGAGGTCGTGGCCCCGTTCGGCGAGGCCCCGGGCGACCGGAGGGCCGACGAAGAAGCTGGCGTTGGCGACGATGGCGACACGGCGTTCAGACATCCGCACAGGCTGGCACCGACGACGGGTCCGACGCTTGCGGACGACACCGGCCCGCCCGTAGAACTCCCTCGACGACGGACCGAGGGGAATCTGAACATGACCACGCACGAGTGTTTCGACGTCGAGGTGAGTGACCACGTCGCCCACGTCGTGATGAGTCGGCCCGACAAGCGCAATTCGATGATCGCGTCGTTCTGGAACGACCTGCCGACGATCGTCGACGAGTTGTCGGCCGCGGGGTCGGTGCGGGCGATGGTGTTGTCGAGCACGGGCCCGCACTTCTGTTCCGGGATGGACCTGTCGGTGTTCGCCTCGAACGACGACGTCGGCCCGCAGCGGTCCGGCAGCGGCCATCGCAGTCGACGCAACGAGCGGTTCCGCTCCACGGCCATGCGCCTGCAGGACTCGTTCAACGCGCTCGAGCGCGCCCGCTTCCCCGTCCTCGCGGCCATCCAGGGCGGCTGCGTCGGCGGCGGCGTCGACCTCGTGTGCGCGGCCGACATGCGATACGCCGACGAGAGCGCGTTCTTCGCCATCGCCGAGATCGACATCGGTATGACCGCCGACGTCGGCACGCTCCAGCGCATGCCCAAGCTGGTGGGCGAGGGCATCGTCAAGGAACTCGCCTACACCGGCCGGCGCTGGACGGCCAGCGAGGCGCAGTCCGCCGGCTTCGTCAACGCGGTGTTCCCCGATCACGAGTCGTTGGTCGAGGGCGTCCTCGACGTCGCCGGCCAGATCGCCACCAAGTCGCCCGCTGCGATCTGGGGCTCCAAGCGGTCGATCAACTACAGCCGCGACCACTCGGTGGAGGACGGTCTCGAGTTCATCGCCAACTGGAACGCGGCGATGTTCGACACCGACGACATGGGCGAGGCGTTCGGCGCCAAGTCCGAGAAGCGGTCGCCCGACTTCCCGGATCTCGCGCCCCTCTCCGAAGGACTCTGAACCACGAAGATCTCCACGACCATCGGCTTCGACGGCGACCCGCAGAAGCTCGCGAAGCAAGCCCGCGACCTCGAATCCGTCGGCGTCGACCGCATGGAAGCCTTCGGGGCCGTGCCCGACGAGTACATCGATCTGTCGTCACTCATCGGCGACGAGGGGTTCGTGCGCGAGCGGCTGCAGGTCTTCGAGGACGTCGGCGTCACCCACCTCGACGTTGCGCCGGTCGGGCCCGATCCGCTCGGCACCATCGAGAAGATCAAGGCCTGGTCCGAGTAGCCGCCCCGCTGTTCAACGCATCTTCTGGAAGAGGTCGTCGAGGGCCTCGCGCAGGAGCGAGGCCTCGGTCCGGTTGGTCTGGGAGGCGAGCTTGTTGAGGCGGTGCAGGGCCGCCCGCGAGTAGTAGTTGCTCTTGAGCACCATCTTCTCCTCGACGTAGATCGAGATGCGTCCGCCACCTTCCCGTTTGCCGCGGGCCAGGGCCTCGTTGGCGCAGCGGAACAGATCGGCGGTCTCGTCCGCATGGGGCGGGCGCGACGCAACCCCGAAGGTGACCCCGATGGTCCAGCCCTCGACCGGGTGCTCGGCGAGGTGGGCGCGCAGCTCCTCGAAGAGGATGAGTGCGTTCTCGGCCGATGCTCCCGGGAGCGCGATCCCGAACTCGTCACCGCCGAGGCGGCCGACGATCGCATCGGAGGGCAACGAGCCGACCAGCGTCTTGATCCACACCTCGAGGACCCGGTCGCCGACGTCGTGGCCGAGCGTGTCGTTGAGCACCCTGAAGTCGTCGAGGTCCGTGAGCGCGACCGCCACCGCACCCCCGTTCACGGCTCGGTCCACCTGGGCGACGAGGTCGTCGACGTCGAGCGTCTTCTCGTGGCCGTGCCAGTTCATGTCGATACTCATGACATATATATGTCGCGCCGATGTACGTTCCTGTCAAGCACGAACTCCGAGATTGAGGAGGCCGAGGGTCCCGGTGCCGGCCGACGTCTCCGCCGAGGCGAGCGCAAGAAGGGTGCCGTCGGCCGCGGGGGTGCCGGCGATGCCGTCGTCGCCGTTCGTCGTGTTCGGGAGGCCGAACTGGGCGTACGGGTCCTCGGCGAAGACGCCGGCGGTGTAGCCGTCGGCGAAGTACATCTGCCCGGTGAAGACGACCTCGTCGGCCACCCGCACCCGAACGTGGATGTGGACGGCCCGACCCGGGTACCAACCGGGGTACACGGACTGGAACTCGACGATGCCGTCGTCGCCGGCGGTCTGGGTGCCGCGGCAGAACGTCGTGCCCTCGGCATCGTCCTTGCCGCCACCACCGTCGGCGAACGCCGAGTAGTCGCCGGTGGCATCGGTGTGCCAGACCTCGACGGCCGCACCCGCAACCGGCCCGCACCCGTCGTCCACCACGCGCAGGCCGAGCCGCAGCGGGTGCCCGGGGACGTCCTCGGTGATGTCGCGGCGATCGAACTGCTCGTCGAGCGGGAACGGTCCCGCCGTCGACTCGGGCAGCAACACGCAGGTGTCGAGTCGGTCGAAATCCGCCGCGGTGAGCGCGTCTTCGGGCGCGATGTCAGGCGGAGTGACGCTCGTGGACGAGGTCTCGCCGCCGCCGTCCGATCCGCACGCCGCGACGACCAGAGCGGCCCCGCCCGCGGCGAGGAAGCGGCGGCGGTCGAGGACCCGGATCAATCGCGACCCTGCCAGGTGCAGATGCAGGCCTCGTTGCCCTCGGGATCGGCCAGCACCCAGAACGCGGGTGCGGCCGCGTCGGAGACGAGCGTGCCGCCGGCGGCGATGGCGGCGGCGATGCGGTCGTCGGCCACGTCGTGGGGAACGGCGACGTCGATGTGGATGTTGTTCCGTTCGGTCCGCGGCTCGTCCATCTGTTGGAACCACACGCCGGGTCCTCGGGAGTGGGGGTCGGACGAGTCGTCGTCGCCGTCGGCCTCGTAGCCGAGGACGGCTTCCCAGAACGCCTTGACCGCGGGGATGTCGATGGCGTCGATGGCGATCTCGACCGCTGCCGGCGCGCTCGGGTCGGCGTCGATGCCGAGCTCGGATGCCACGCCGGAGATCTCGCGCGCCAGGTCGACATCGCGGGTGGTGAGCCCGCCGGTGTCGTGGGTCGTGAGCAGGACGTGCACCCGCGGGTAGGTGACGGTGAGGTCGGGGTGATGGTTGGCGGCGTCGGCCAGGGGGCCGATCCGGGCGACGAAGTCGACGCCCGCGGCCATCGAACCGGTGCGGAACGACGCCTGGATCGTGCGGTGGATGATGCGCCAGTCGTCGAGGCCATCGGTCGCGGCGACCTGTGGTCTGGTCAATGACTCGGTCATGCCTCCACCCTGGCAGAGCGGCGGAGCGGCGTCTCGACGGCTTGCAGCCGGTACCGTCCGGACGATGTCCGACGTGAACCGGCAGGTGGTCCTGCGACAGCGTCCGAGCGGGCTCGTCGGTCCCGACGACGTGGAGTTGGTCGAGGCACCGATGCCCCAGATCGGCGACGGCGAGGCGCTCGTGCGCAATGACCTGGTCGGGGTCGATGCTGCGGTGCGAACGTGGCTCGACGGCCAGCCCGGGTACCTCCCGGCGCTCGAGCTCGGCGACCCGGTCCGCGCCGCCACGGTCGGCACGGTGGTCGAGACGCGGTGCGACGCGTACGAGGTCGGCGACGTCGTGACGTCGCTCGGCGGGTTCAGCGACTACTCCGTCTCGCTCGACGACCTGTTCACGACCAGGGTCGGCGGCCCCGACGACGACGTGGATCGGGGCGCCATGCTCGCCGTCTACGGGTCGACCGGCGCCACCGCCTACTTCGGCATGCACGACATCGGCAAGCCCCAGGAGGGAGAGACCGTCGTCGTCAGTGCGGCGGCGGGCGCCACCGGTTCGATCGCCGGCCAGATCGCCAAGGAGAAGGGCGCCCGGGTCGTCGGCATCGCAGGATCGGACGAGAAGTGCCGCGTCGCGGTCGAGGAGTTCGGCTTCGACGCCTGCATCAACCATCGGACCGCGACGTCGAACGCGACATGGCCGCGGCGTTGCGCGAGCACTGCCCGAAGCGGGTCGACGTGTACTTCGACAACGTCGGCGGGCCGATCCTCGACGCCGTCCTCGGCCGCATCGCACAGGGCGGGCGCGTCGTCCTGTGCGGCGTGATCCCGAGCTACGTGACCGGCGAGCACCCGGGCCCGGCCAACTACGTGAAGCTGTTGGCCATGCGGGCGAAGATGGAGGGCTTCAACACCCTCGACAACTGGGGCCGCTACGACGAGGCCAACGCCGAACTGCAGCGATTGATGGAGGCCGGGGCGTTGACGTATCGCAGCCATGTCTTCGACGGCCTCGACCAGGCCGTGCCGGCGCTCAACGCGCTCTTCGAGGGCACCAACATCGGCAAGACGTTCCTCAGGCCCTGAGTTCCCGCAGCCCCGACACTCGAGATCATTCGTCGTCTGGACTCTCGACCACGTCGACGGTCTGACGACGGGGGCCCGACCGGTCGGCCGAGCCACCACGGCCCCCACCCGTCGCCCGGTTGGCCAGCTGATTGATCAGCTCCGACAGGTCGACGCCGGTCAGGTCGGACGCCATCTGCATGCCCTCGGCCACGTTGGAGGCCACCGTCTTCGTCACGGCCGACGCTCCGTCGGTGGAGATGATGGTCAGCTTGTCGATCGAGCCGATGGGGTCGGCGGCCCGGGAGACGACCTCGGGCAACGCCTTGGCGAGGAGGTCGACGATGGCAGCGTCGCCGTACTGCTCGTAGGCCTGGGCCTTCTTCTCCATGGCCTCTGCCTCGGCCTGTCCCGTCGCGAGGATGGCGGCCGCCTCCGAGTCGCCCTCGACGCGGACCGCCTCGGCGAGTGCCTCGCGGCGGGCCTTCTCGGCCTCACCCTCGGCGCGACCCTCGATCTCTCGCGCCTTGGCCAGCTCCTCGCGGCGTTGCCGCTCACCGGCACCGATGAGCCGGTTCTCCTCGGCCGTGGCCGTGGCCGCGGCGATGGTCGATTCGCGTCGCGCCTCGGCGTCGCGGATCGAGGCGACCTTGCGGCCCTCGGCCTGCTGCTCGACCGCGTACCGCTCGGCGTCGGCCGGCTTGCGGACCTCGGTGTCGAGCTCGCGCTCCTTGAGCGACGCCTGTTCCTCGGCCACCTGCTGCTGCGCGGCGATGACTTCGCGGTCCTGGGCCGCTTTGGCCCGTGGGCCCGACGCGGCTGCTTCGGCCTCGGCGGCGTCGGTCTCGGCCTTGATCTGGGCCACTCGCAGGGCCAGGGTCCGCTGTGCCTCGGCCACTTCCTCGTCGGCCTGCAGCCGGGCCTGTTCGGACTCACGCAGCGCGATGGCCTCGGCGATCTTGGCCTCCTTCTCGGCCCGGGCGGCCTCGGGACGACCGAGGTCCTGGATGTAATCGCCCTCGGCCTTGATGTCCTGGAGCTGGAAGGTGTCGAGCACCAGACCCTGGTTGGTCAGGCTGACCTCGGCCTCCTCGGACACCTCGCGGGCGAACGCCGCCCGGTCCCGGATGATCTCCTCGATGGTCAAGCGCCCGACGATGGAGCGGAGCGAACCGGCGAGGACCTCGGTGGTGAAGCGATCGACCTCGTCCTGCTGTCCGAGGAAGCGCTGGGCCGCGGCGCGGATCGCGTCCTCGGTCCCGCCGACCTTGACGATGGCGACACCCTCGAGCGAACACCGAATGCCGTTGGACGAGACGGCGGAGCTGACCGCCACGCTGATCTGACGGCTCGAGAGGCTGAGCGATTCGAGGCGCTGCACGAACGGCAGCACGAACACGCTCGCGCCCATCACCACCTTCTGGCCCGACAGGTCGGTGGTGACCTCGCCGGTCTCGGGATTGGTGACCGGCTGGCCCTTGCGTCCGGTGACCACGAACGCCTCGTTGGGTCCGGCGACCTTGATGCGGCTCAGCAGGTACACGACCACCAGGACGATGAGGCCGATGCCTGCGGCGAGGGCGATGAGGGCGACGTTCACGATGACGGATCCTCCAGGATCTCGGTGAGCGGGATGACGCGGACGGAGTTGGAACTGAGGACTTCGATGACGACGACGTCGCCGCCGTGGTCGATGTCGACGTCGGCGAGCGCGGTCAGCTTCTGTGGGGAGCCACCCACGCGGAGCATGATCTCGCCACGCCCACGGGCGATGGCGGTGACGACCCGCCCCTGTTGACCCATGAAGTCGCCGCTGGTGAGCGTGGCGTCGGTCGGCATGTCGATGAAGGCGGACGACAACCGGAACGCGACGAATCCCAGGACCAGGCCACCGACCGTTGCACCGGCGAAGCTCGCGACGACGGCCCCCTCGGTGACGTTGTCGACCAGCAGACCGCCGATGCCGAAGGCGCCGAGGAAGGCGCCGACCACGGGGACCGACAGGAGTCCGCCACCGTCGACGTCGAGTACGTCGAACACGCCGTCGAGGAAGTCGTCGACGAGGAACCCGACGATCAGCATTCCGACGCCGACCACCGTCAGCACCGAGAAGAGGGTCGTCACCGCCCGGACACTACGTCCCGCAGATTCGGGAGCGCGTGGAGAATCGCGACAGAACGGTCAGCGGGCGATCGAGCCGCGGAGCGTGTCGAGCCAGGTGTTGGCGTCGCGCCACGCGGCTTCGGCGTCGCGCCGGACGGCGGGACCGTGGTCGCCCGCCGCGCCATACGAACCGAGGAACAGCACGTCTTCGTTCTTCGACTTGAGGTCGCGCAGCGCGTCGGCCACCAGTTCGTCACCGACGTGGCCCTCGAGGTCGATGATGAAGCAGTAGTCGCCGAGACCACGCTTGGTGGGCCGGCTCTCGAGGCGGGTCAGGTTGATGCCCCGTGCCGCGAACTCCTGGAGGATCGTGAGCAACGAGCCGGGCACGTCGGCCTTCTGGAACACGACGATCGACGTCTTGTCGTGGCCGGTCGGCGCGGGGATGCCCTCGCGGGTCAAGGCGACGAACCGGGTCTGGTTCTCGGGGTGGTCCTCGATGTCCTCGGCCAGCACCTCGAGGCCGTGCACCTTCGCCGCGAGCGCTGTGGCGATGGCGGCCGAGTGACCGTCTCCCTCGTCGGCCACGGCGCGCGCCGCCGTCGCCGTCGAGTTGGCGGCGAAGGTCTCGACGTCGGGGAGGTGCGTGCCGAGAAAGCCACGGCACTGGGCCGTCGCCACGGGAATCGACACGATCCGTTCGATGTCGCGCATCGACACGCCGGCCGGCGCGAGCAGACACATGACGACGTTGATGACGACCTCGCGCTGCATCATGAGGTCGTGGTCGAAGATCAGCGAGTCGAGCGTGACGTTCACCGAACCCTCGATGGCGTTCTCGATGGGCACGAAGCCGATGTCGACGTCGCCGGCCGACACGGCCTGGAGCACATCCGGGATCGTGCGGCACGCCACCATCTCCATGGCCGCGTAGTCGCTCTGGGTGAGCAACGCCTGTTCGCTGAACGTGCCCTCGGGACCGAGGAACGCGATGCGTCGGGAAGAAGCCGTTCTGTCGGTCGTGTCCGCAGGGGAGGTCACGAGCGGCAAGGATAGGGCGGTGGACGCCGCCGACCTCCGCCAGTTGCTCGACGATGTCGCCGCCGGCGACGTGCACCCCGACGACGCCGTCACCCGGTTGCGTCGGCTCCCCTTCGCCGACCTCGGCCACGCCCGCGTCGACCATCATCGCGCCATCCGCCAGGGTCTGGCCGAGGCGGTCTACGGACCGGGCAAGACGCCGTCGCAGTGCGCCAGCATCGTCACCGAACTGTTGAGCGTGGGCGATGATGCCGGAGGTGGGCGCCCGATCCTGTTGACCCGGGTGGACGATGCCCAGGCCGAAGCCGCCCTCGCCGCCAACCCCGAAGGCGACCGCATCGGCGACACCGTCATCTGGCGTTCGGCCGAGCCCATCGGACACTTCTCGGTGGTGGTCGCCGCCGCCGGCACCGCCGACCTCGCCGTCGCCGACGAGTGCGCGACCGTGCTCGCCGCCCATGGCGTCGCGGCCACCCGCCTCACCGACGTGGGCGTGGCCGGCGTGCATCGTCTGCTGCAGTCGGTCGACGTCGTCGCCGAAGCCGACGTCGTCATCGTGGCTGCGGGCATGGAGGGCGCGCTGGCGTCGTTGGTGGGCGGCATCACGGGATCGCCGGTGATCGCCGTACCGACCAGCGTGGGCTACGGGTCGTCGTTCGAAGGGGTCACCGCGCTGTTGGCCATGCTGTCGTCGTGCGCAGCCGGCGTGACCGTCGTGGGCATCGACAACGGCTACGGCGCGGCCTGCGCGGCGCTGCGACTCCTCGGCGTGCTCGACCGCGAGACCACGCGCTCGTGACCACCGCCGCCTGGTTCCACGGCTTCTCGGGCATCGCCGGCGACATGGCGCTCGGCGCCTGCCTCGATGCGGGAGCCGACATCGACGAGGTCCGCGGGATGCTCGAACGTCTCCCGGTCCCGGGCTGGTCGCTCGAGGCCGAGGACGTCCTGCGCAGTGGGATCGCCGCAACCCACGCCGTCGTCCGCGTCGGCGAGTCGAGCGTCGTCCGCACCGCCGAACACATCGCCGCGCTCATCGAGGAGGCCCGCCTTCCCGAGCGCGTCCGCGCCCGCTCGCTGGCCACGTTCCATCGACTGGCCGAGGTCGAGGGGCGACTGCACCGGCGGCCGCCGTCGCAGGTCCACTTCCACGAGGTCGGCGGGGTCGACGCCATCATCGACGTGGTCGGCACGTGTGCCGCGCTCGAGGTCCTCGGGATCGACGAGATCCACGCCGGCCCCGTCGCCACCGGTGTGGGCATGACCCGCTCGGCCCACGGCATGATCCCTGTCCCCGCGCCGGCGGTCGTCGAGTTGTTGCGGGGCGCGCCGGTCGCACACGTCGACGTCCCGCACGAACTCACCACCCCCACCGGCGCGGCGCTGCTGTCGGCGCTCGCCACCGGATGGGGGCCGTTGCCGGCGATGGACATCACCGCAAGCGGCTACGGCGCAGGCACCCGCGACCTCGATGCTCGAGTCAACGCGGTGCAGTTGGTCATCGGCACGCTCACCGAACGGGTGTCGCTGGTCGGCGACGGCCAGCCGTTGCTCGAACTGATGGTCAACGTCGACGACGCCACGGGCGAGACGCTGGCCCACACCATCGCCGCACTGCTCGACGCCGGCGCCGCCGACGCGTGGATCGTCCCGATCGTGATGAAGAAGGGCCGGCCGGGGCACCTGGTCTGCGCCCTGGTCGACACCGCCTCCGCATCCCGGATCGCCGAGGTACTCACGTCGGAGACGGGTTCGTTCGGCGTCCGCGCCCGGTCGGTGGACCGGTGGCCGGCGGCGCGCTCGTTCGATTCGGTCGCGGTCGACGGACACCCGATCCGGATCAAGGTCTCGCCTGGACGGACCAAGGTCGAACACGACGACGCGGCCGACGTCGCCCGCCGCACCGGCCGACCGTTGCGCGAGGTCGTGTCGCTCGCCGAGGAAGCAGCCCGACGCCGCCATCGCGACCACCCGAGCGACCTCGACTTCGATCCCGACGAACCGGCGTAGCTCGACGTGATCCTCGTGGATCCTGCGATCTGGCCGTGGCGCGGGCACCGGTGGGCACATCTGGTCTCGGACGAGTCCTACGACGAACTCCACGACTTCGCCGCCCGGCTCGGCATCCCTCGACGGGCCTTCCAGGGCGACCACTACGACGTGCCGAGTCACCTGCGGGACGAGGCGATCGAACTCGGAGCGACACCGGTCGACTCCCGGGTGCTCGTGCGTCGCCTGCGCGCGGCCGGGCTCCGGAAACGGAAGCCGGGGCGACCCGGCGGAGCTTCAGGCCAGTGAGCTGAGCTCGCGCGAGATGTTGGTGCGCGCCGCGGCTTCCCACCGTTCGCGACCGGCCTCGGTGTGGAAGATCTTCGACCGGTCGAGGAACGTCCGTAACACACGTCGACGACCCTCGGACCAGGCTTCGTCGGTCACGTGCGCGTACTCGGCCCGCACGTCGGCGACATACCGGTCGTAGCGGTCGTCGTCGGCGCCGAGCACCGACAGGTCGGCGTCGCAGAGCACCGCGCCCGACCGGTCGTTCGGCGACGGCTCGTGCGTCGCGGTGAGGCTGATCAGGCGGACGACCGACCCGATCGACGTCAGGGAGGCGCCCAGTGACGACAGGGCATCGTGGGCGACGACCGCGGATGCCCCCTCGTTCGTGCCGCGGCTCGCCGTCGGGTCGTAGACGACGTCGTGGAACCAGGCGGCGAGGACCGGGCTGGCCCAGTCGTCACCCTGGCTGTGCAGACCGAGCACGGCATCGACGACGTCGGACGCGTGGTCGAGGTCGTGGTGGTGGCGACCCGGCTCGTCGTGGCGGGCGACGAGGTCGGCGAACACGCCGAAACGATCGCCGCGATGCGCGCCGGCGGCATCGAGGGCCGCGCCCCATCGGTCGTCCGGTTCTCGCACGACGATGATTCTGCCAGCGTCCGGACCGGGGCGCCCGGGTGCCAGACTCGCCGAGATGGTCTCGGATGCGTGCGACGGATGTCGGTTCTGCCCCGACGACTACACCGAACGGGACCTGCGGACGAGCCCGCGGTGGTTGACCACGATGCTCGAGGACATGCTCGCCCCGGTCGACCCGACGGCGTTGGCGCATCCGGCGGTCGACGAACAGGTCTCTGGACTGCAGACGACCATCGACGGCATCGACGCGGACCCAGCGGAAACTGCGCGGGTGCACTTCGGGGTCCACGGGCTCCGTGACCTCAGCCGGACGTTGCACCACATCGGCGCCGGCGCCGAGACCCAGCAGGGGACGGTCGCGCAGCTGAGCACGTCCGACGGCGGCGTGCCCAAGAGCGCGGTCGCGAGCGTCGAGGTCGGACCGCGTGGCTTCGTGGGCGACCGTCAGGGAGACCGCAAGCACCACGGCCGACCGTTCCAGGCGGTGTGCCTGTGGTCGTCCGAGGTGATCGACGCGCTGGCCGCCGAGGGCCATCCGATCGGTCCCGGCCTCGCCGGCGAGAACCTCACCGTGTCGGGCATCGATTGGGCGACGTTGCGCCCGGGCGTGCGCCTGCTGGTCGGTGACGTCACGCTCGAGGTCTCGGGGTGGGCCGAGCCGTGCCGCAAGAACGACCGGTGGTTCATCGATCGTTCCGACCGGATGGACCACCGCCTCCACCCGGGTTGGTCGCGGGCCTATGCCTGGGTGATCGAGCCCGGCACGATCGCCGCCGGCGACGACGTCATCGTCGAACCCTGACCGCCGCTCCGATCAGATCGTGTAGGCGGCGTTCTCGATCACGGAGCGGCCGAGCGCCTGGTCGCCGTCGATGGTGACGTCGGTGTGGTCGGCGTCACCGGGGCGACGTCCGGCGGCGAAGCGGACCCACAGCGGCATCGGCATGATGATGGTGGTGGTCGGGTCGTCGAGGTCGGTGACGACGGTGGCGCGTCCGTCGACGCGCACGTCGATGATGCGCTCGGCCGGGCCGGTGAGGTGGAGCCGGACCGATTGGCCCTCGGACGCCCCGGCCTTCTTGCCGACGACGAAGCCCATGGCGGTCGTCATCTCGTCGATCATCACCTCGGCGGCCGGACCCGAATCGTGGCCGGGAAGTCCGAGCGGTCCACGGCAGTCCTGTTCGTGGATCCAGCAGTCGAAGACGCGGATCTGCATGAAGCGGCCGTAGGTGTCCTGGCCGGCGGGGGTGAACGACTCGGCGTCGAAGTCGGCTTCGGTCATCGCCCCGAGCGCGGCCTTGCGTTCGCCGGCGACGAGGGCGAACTCGGCGAGGACCTCCTTGCCGCTGCGGCCGCGACGGGTCTCGATGGCGACCTCGTTGAACGAACCGATGTCGTTCTTCACGTGTGGGGCGTCGGCGACGTCGACCGTGTCGTCGGGGCGGCCCAGGAGCATCAACTCGGTGCCGATGACGTGGCTGAAGTTGTCCTTGACGTCCCAGCCGGGCACCTCGGACGGCGTCGCCCACTGCTCGTCGGTGAGATCACGTCCGAGGGAGAGGAGGGCGTCGAACTGGTCCTCGAGGGCGGCGACGAGCGTGGCACGGTCACTGGCGGCGGGCATGCCCCGAACCTAGGCCCCGCCAGCCGGAGCGGCACGAGACGGATGTCGGGAGGGGTGGCTCACTCGGGACGGGAGGAGAGGGCCCGCCAGAGGGAGCGGTAGTTCGGGTAGACGTAGTCGTCGGTGACCCAGCCCGCGGCGACCAGCTCGCGGTGGAGCTTCGGCAGGTTGCGGAACGGGACGCCCATGTCGACGTGGTGGGCGAGGTGCCAGCCGGTGTTGAACGGGGCGACCCAGAACCGGGCGAGCAGGTTCTGGCGGACGTGGTGGGTGGTGCGGCGACGATCGGGCGACGCCTCCATCCCGCCGTGCTCGGCGATCGAGCGCAGCCGGTTGATGACCCGCCAGATCGTCAGCCACGAACCGAGCCACAGGACCGGGTAGGTCAGCAGGCCCACGAGACCGGCGACGGCGACGCCCCACGTCGTCAGCACCGCGGCGAGGACCACCTGGGCGACGAGGATCTTGCGGGCGATGCCGAACCCCTCCTCGGTGCGGATGGCCGAGATGAGCGGCTTCAGGTTCTTCCAACCGGTGTTGCCCCGCAGGTCGCGCCAGAGCTTGCGCTTCATCGACGACCGGGTGATGGGGTAGCCGTTGTAGAGGACGAGGTCGGGCTCGTTCGGTCCGAACTCCTCCTTGTGATGCGCGAAGTGGCTGCGGCGGTACAGCTCCATCGGCACGAGGCTCGGATACGAACCGATCCAGCGGCCGACGACGTCGTTCATCCGCTTGTTGGTGAACAGGAGCTTGTGCGCCGCCTCGTGCATGAGAATCGCGAGGCGGGCATGCGCGGCGCCCATGAACACGAAGGCGATCGCCCACGACCAGACGGTGTCGAGATAGAGGGCGAATCCGATGGTGAGGGCCACCTGGATCCAACACAGCGCCACGCTGCCGACGTTGCGCAGGTCGTCGATCTGGCGGAGCTCGTCACGGATCTCGCGGATCGGTTTGGCCGTGTCGAGCAGACGGTCGGTCGGCAACACCCTCGGGAGTGCGTCGTCGCCCGGGACCATCGTGCGCGTGCCACCATCTGCCAGAGCCATGCATGCATCTTACAGTTCGGGAACACGTGTCGTCTATCCGTGATGTCAATCGTCGCCCCCTGACGGCGCGATCGGTGATCGCGTCGACCCTCCTCGGCGTCGACCCCCCTCGCCTGCCCGCGCTCGCGCTCGTCCGTTCGGGCGAACTCTTCGGCCTGAGCGAGGGCGCCACGAGGACGGCGCTGTCGCGGATGGCGGCGAACGGGGAGGTCGTCGCCGACGACGGCCACTATTCGCTGTCGGGCGCACTCCTCGAGCGACACGCTCGCCAGCAGGCGGCTCGCACCGCGCCAGACCGGGAGGCGGACTGGGACGGGACATGGATCGCAGCCGTCGTGACCGAGGACCGTCGACGGGCATCGGATCGAGCCGCCTTCCGTGCTGCGGCGACCCGAGCACACCTCGCCGAGATCCGGGAAGGGCTCTGGATGCGGCCCGATCACCGACGACGCGGCGGACCCGATGGTCATCCAGTGCTCGACGCCCAGGCCACCTGGCTCCGCGAGATCAGGCCGGACGACCCGGACGCACTCGTCCGCGAGTTCGCGCTCGACTCCTGGGCCGACCGGACGCGATCCCTGCTCGAGACGATGGAGCGGTGGCAACCGGCGCTCGACCGACGCGAGGTCGGAGCGCTGGGCGAGACCTTCGTGGTCGACGCCGACGTCCTGCGTCACCTCGTCGCCGATCCCGACCTACCGACCGCGCTCCTCCCATCGGACTGGCCCGGACCATCGATCCGGGAGGCGTTCGCGGCATTCGACCGAGCGTTCAAGGCCACGTGGCGCGAGTGGTACCAGTCCTTCCAGACTTCCTGATGGACTGGTCACTCGACGTGGTCATACACGGAGATTTCACCCATCGGGCGCCATAGTCGACCACCAAGAGTGAGAAATTCCGAAAGTTCCGGGGATGCCGCGCCGAAGAACTAGTCATGGCTATCGGTCGGAAGTCCATCTGGGTCGGAATCGTCGGCATGACCATCTCGGTCACCGGCGTCGCAGTTGCCGCGAGTGGCGGCGGTGAGACAGAGACGGCGGTCGAGACCGCTGCGCCGGTCACCGAGGCCATCGCGGAGACCGTGGACCTCGTCCCCGAGGGACCGATCGGGATCGGGGCGTTCGGCGAACTGCCCGAGCCCACCACCACGACCACCACGGCGCCGCCCACCACCACGACGGCACCCCCGCCCCCGACCACCGAGGCGCCCGCCCCGGCTCCGGCACCATGTGCCGCGGATTGTACGATGTCGAGCGCGCC
>JAPKDO010000072.1 GCA_028822535.1 Acidimicrobiales bacterium | reverse complement strand
CGTACTTCTTCCTCGAACACGTCGCCGCCGAACCCGGGACGCGACTGCGGCGGGTCCAGGATCTCCTCCACCGCCCGCACCGGTGGGCGGCCAACGGCTGCGAGACCAACCGTGACACCGCGAGCGTGATCGACGGTGCCGGTTTCTCGTCGACGGATCACGAGACCATCCACGTCGGCCGGGAGGGCGCGTACCTCCCCCTCCGCCTGATCGGAACCGCCACCGCTTGATCGGTCGCGTGGCAAGCTCCTCCGCCATGAACTCGGGATTCCCTCTCCGCCGTCTCGGCGCTGCGTGCGCGGCGTTGCTCCTCGTCATCGGCGCATGCGGGTCCGACGACGACACCGCAGCCGACGACGCCGACACGACCACCACGGCCGCTCCGGACGAGTCCCCCGAGACCACGGCGACCGACGAGACATCGACGACGACCGAACCCGAGGCGACCGACGCGATCGATCGGTCGACCGCGCTGTTCATGGCCCCGCCCGAAGCCGGCGCCGAGCTCACGATCGCCGAGAGTGGGATCACCAGCGCGACGACGACCGTGTCCGTCCTCAGCGCCGACGAGTCCGCCGACGGCATCGCCGTGTCGACGTCCGAGGTCGTGGCCGGCGAGGCCGGGTCGGTGACCGTCGAACGCAGCTACACCACCGGCGCCGACGGGAGCCTGTCGATCAGTGCCGCGGGGTTCTTCGCCTCGGGCACCGGCTTCGAGGTGACCGCGACCGGCGACGACATCCGCATCCCCTCGATCACCGAGCTCGCGTCCGGCGAGGCCTCGACGGGCAACACGTTCGTCGAGCTGAACGCCTCGGGGATCGATGCCCGCAACGACGTTGCGTACACGATCGTCGGCGGCGGCACCGAGTCGGTCTCCACGCCGCTGGGCACGTTCGATGCCCAGATCGTGGACATCGAACTCTCGATCGACAGCTCGATCGGTGGCGCGCAGACCGGGACGGTCCGCTACGCATTCCTCCCCGGGTTCGGCGTGCTCACGACCGACGTCGCGATCGCGGGCTTCGCCATCAACTCGACCGTCACGTCGTCCACCGTCACGCCCTGACCGTCAACTGGTGACGCCGGGGACTCCGGCTGTCGCCAGCGCGTCGCGCAACCAGGTCGTGGCGACGTCGTCGAGGCCCGAGAGCGGGTCGGTCGCGATCGTCTCGGCGACCTCGTCCCACCGAGCTCGGAGCGCGAGCGCGTCGCCGGGCGGGGTCGCGTCGTCGAACGCCGCACCGAGACCGGTCAGGGCGCGGAGACCCGCCGACTTCGCCACGTAGTAGTCGCCGTGCGTGGGGAACAGCACCGACGCGCCGCCCTCGATGGCAAACCAGGCAGCGTGATACGAGAACACCACGCCGGCGCGGGCGAGCCCGTAGATCGATCGAGCGGCCGCGGGATCGTCCGTGCAGTCGACGATCGACCACGACGCTCGTTGGCGGCTCGAGAGCTCGTCGAGGATCTCGATCTCGGCGCCCGGTTGGCGATTCTGGACGACCGCGACGACGGGAAGATCCTCGGCGAGCGCCGTAGCGTCGACCAGGTCGGACCAGGCGTCGAGCGCCTGGCGGTCGAGTTCGCTGTACCCCGCGAGCCGGGCGTGGAAGACCAACCATCCGCGAGCGTCGAGCCCGCGCAGGCGCGTCGGCAGACGGTCGAGGGACGGTGGGGCGATCCGCGCCGCATCGTCTCCGACGAGGGTCACGTTGTCGGCACCGAGCGCCTTCGCTCGCTCCACCGACAACGCGTCGCGGCAACTGACCGCCGTGGTGCGACCCATGATCTGGCGCACCACATCGGCCGTCGAGTCGATCCCTCCGAGCCCTTGGCCCGTGAGGATCAGCGGGACCCCGGCCTGCTCGGCTTCCATCGCGATGTCGGCACGTTGACGGCCTTGCGCCCGGAACGAGTCGGCGAGCGTGCCGCCACCACCGAACACGACTGCGACGTGGTCTCGCAGCGGACGCTTTGACTGTTCGGCGATCGTGCCGATCCAGGTCGCGCCGTCGAGTTCGAGGAGGGGGCGGGCGCCGTCGCTGATCACCTCGATGGTCACGGACGGATCGAGCACGGACCGCAGTCGTCGCACCGACTCGATCGTCAAGACGTCGTCGCCGAGGTTCCGGACGCCGCCGGGCGCGACGAGGAGCACCCGTGATCGCGAGGCGGTCAGGACCGGTGGCTGCGGCAGACGAGCATCGTGATGCGGTTCCGGCAGCGCCTCTCCCAGCGCGGGCTGGCGGTCGACGGCGGCGGCGGACGCCCACAGCGGCCCGATCGCCGGGTGCACGATCGCCGCGGCGACCGACCGGTCGTCGAGCCGGCCGCCGTAGCGGTAGCGCCGGTCGACCCGCGCGAACTTCTGATCGCCGTCCTGGGGTTCGGTGCTGTTGTAACCCTGCGGGACGACGAGTTTGCGGCCGGCCACGATCGGGACGTGGAGCAACAGGTCGCCCGACGACGCGAGCCGGTGCCACATGTCCCAGTCCTCGGCGGTGTCGAGCACCGGGTCGAGCGTGTAACCGCCGGCCGCTCGCACCCGGTCGACGTCGACGACCGACAGGGTGTCGACTTCGTTGTGACGGAGTGTGAAGAACTCACCGTTCAGGGGGCGTGCGCTGAGGAGGCCGGTGGCCTGCCCCGACCCGTCGACCTCGACCAGGGCGCCGTAGGCGACCGCGGCGTCCCATTCGACGGCCAGGTCGTACAGGGTCCGGATGGCGTCGGGATCGACGGTGTTGTCGGCGTCGAGGATCAGCGCATGCCGTGTCGGGCACACATGGAGCAACACGTTCCGGGCCCGGGTGAGACGAAGGTTCTCGACGGCGGTGAGGACGCGGATCGGCTCGGGGCGCGCGGCCAGCACGGCGGCGGTGTCGTCGTCGCTCGCGTCGTCGAGGACGACGACGTGTTCGGGGGTGGTGACCTGACATGCGAGGTCGATGACAGTGTCGAGATGGACGGCATGATTCCATGCGGGGATCAGGACCGAGCATCCGTCGACGCGCTCGTCCGGCGCCGGATACCGCTCGATCGTCGCCTCGAAGGCGGCATCTCGTCGCGGCGTGTCGATCGTCGTGCCGAGGTCGACCAGCCGACCGGCCAGCTGACGGACGCGTCCTGCGACGACGTCCTGCGTCTCGGCGACGATGCGCTCGGGCCATCCCTCGCGGAGCGCGACCTCGTGATTGAGCTTGGCGAGGAGGTCCTCGACGCGGTCGAGTCCCTGGACCGTACCGTCGATGTTCCGCGTCTCGTGCAGGACCTGGAGCACCCGCTCGCGGATCTCGTGATCGGCCTCCGTCACGGGACGCAGGACGCTGTCCCGCACTCGGCGCCAGGGGTTCGCTCCGCTCATCGATCCGTGTCCTCGAGTTCGTCCAACCAACCGAGTCCGCCCCCGCGCACGGCGCCGGCGAGTCGGGGGCCGTCGATCGCCGCGTCGGACAGCACCGTGGGGAGCTCGTCCACCGTGGCGAGCAGACCCTGCAGCAACTCGGGGAGCCGCCATCGAAGCGCTCGGGCGGTGGCGGCATCGGTGACCACGACGGGGCGGCTGCCGTTCGACAGCGCCTCGACGACGAGTGCTGCGTCGGCTCCGTCCGCACGCCGATGCCACAGCGTCACCGCGGCGGCCCGCATCGCCGACGTGCGCACGTGGGTGGTCGACGACCCGGAGGAGCCGACCACGCATCCCGGTCCGGTCGTCGCGGCGTGGTCGACGGTCGCCGCGGCGATCGGCGGATCGTCGGCGGCGGCGATGAAGGACCAGAGGAGCTCGGCCGGGCGGCCGGCGTCGGGGTCGATGGCGTGCACGGCCTCGGGCGAGACCCCACCGAGGGGAGCGTCGCGATGCTCGGCCACGGCCTGCGCGAACGATGGAACTCCCGCTGCCGCGGTCGCATCGATGAAGTCGTCTCGCAACGTCGGACCCGGTGGCGTACGCCGGAGGTCTTCGGTGCTCGGGACGGGGACCTCGAACCGGGCCGATGCGTCACCGCCGTAGGCATGGATGAGCGCTGCGGTCTGCAGACACTTCTTGCAACGTCCGCAGTTGGTCGGGCCCTCGTCCCAGCAGACCTGGAGGAAGTCGAGTCCGCGCCCGTCCTCCACCACTATCCGTACGCGCTCGCTCCGCGAGAGATCCCGCGGGAGATGGTGGAACCGGACCAGTCCGTTGCCCCACAGCGGGTCGATGTCGGGGTGCGCGCCGGTGAACCGACGGGCGTCGGCGACCGCCGACGAGATGATCACGTCGCTGAGGTCGGCCGACAGCGTCAGACCGACGCCGGCGAGGGCGGGGCCGATCCCGATGACCCAGGGCGTGTAGCTGTCGAAGAGGGACCGGACGTTGGTGCGGGTGAGGATCGCGTCCAACCCGAACCGCCCGGCGGCGGCGATGTGCTGGCCGCACAGTTCGGCGTCGACCACGTCCTCGTTGGCGGTGTCGATCCCGGTGACGACGAGCGCCAGGTCGGGGCTCGGCTCCAGCTCACCGCGATCGTCGAGGATGAGATTGCACGTCGAGTCGATCCCACGCGACACGAAGAGCGCGGTGCGGCGGCCGGCGGGGCGGGCTCGCGGCGACGGCCGTGCCTCACCGACGATCTCGAGCGGCGGCCGTCCGAGGTGATCGGCGTACCGTTCTCCGGCCGTGCGTGCCCCGGTCAACAGAGGTTCGGACACCGGTCGATCGATCGTGAGCGACTCCGCGCCGGCGGCGGTCGCCACGTACACCGCGGTCGGGACGAACGGGTCGCTCCCGGGATGGATGCTCCACTCGTCGGGGACCTCGAAGACCAACTCGTGGTCCACGCCGTCGCCCGTCAGCCGGGCGCGCGTCGTGGCACGACCTCGACCGTGCGTCAGTTCAGGGGGCGACAACCGCATGGATCGAGGAGTGTACGGGCGCGCCGTCCGGCCTCGATTCCCCGTCCGTAGGGTGGGCCGGGTGACCGCCCGCCACTTCCCGTACGACTGCGACAAGCGCTTCGCTCCGATCTGGGGGGTCGTCGGGGTTCGGCCCACCAAGGACGGCGTCACGGTCGACGACTCGACGCTGCGCGCGACGTACGGGCTGTTGAAGCTCGAGACCTCGATCGACAACGTGGTCGGCGGTCACGTCACCGAGGGCTACCGCTGGTGGACGGCGATCGGTCCTCGCCTGTCGTTCGTCGACGACGGCCTGACCTTCGGGACGAGCACGCGTCGTGGCGTGTGCATCCACTTCGCCGAACCGGTGCGACGGGTGATCGGGTTCAAGGACCATTCGGCGCTGACCGTCACCGTCGAGGACTGCGACGGCCTCGTCGACGTCATCGGACGGGACCACCCGCGCTGACGAAGGCGTCGCCGGAGAGCGTCGACTCGCCGCTCCACCGATACGCGACGAGCGGGCCACCCTTGGCCACGCTGTAGTCGACGCAGGCCGTGTGTCGCCCCGACGGGGCCGGCGGGCCGCTGCGCCAGTAGTGGCCGTAGACGACCGGGACCTCGTCCCGGTAGGGAGCGACCGGCGGATCGATCACGTCGTCGGGCATGGTCGGACCGTCCGGACCGGGAATGACCGCCGCCACCGGCAGCCGGTCGGCCTCCGGTTCCCACCACGCGAACCGCGCCCGGTGCCGCTCGGTCCCCTCCTTGTCGCGGTACGGGACCGGGATCGGGATCTCCGGGCCCTTGAGCAGCGTCTCGATCGCCTCGTACTCGGCGCTGCCCTTCCGGGATGCCGCCTCGACGAGGCCCGGCGACAGGCGATCGCCGACCACGGCGATCGCCGCCGCGTCCCAACACGCGTGCACGACCCGCAGGCCGTCGCGTTCGAACCACAGCGGCAGCGTCGAGAACCAGTCGATGATCTCGTCGTGGCACCGCGAGCCCTCGCCGACCTGGTCGAGGAATGTCTGATGCTGATTCCGGTTCTTGTCCGAGTGCGGGCGGAGGTGGGTCCCCGGGCGGTCCGGGTCGGGCGTGTGGAACGCCGCCGCGTTGAACTCGTGGTTGCCGGCCACGATGTGGGCGCTGCCGGCGTCGACCATCGCCCGGGCGATCCGGTAGCAGTCGAGCTGGGCCGGGCCCCGGTCGATCAGGTCGCCCACGAACACGGCCTGTCGCGTGTCGTGGCGCCACGCGCCGTCCCGCTCGGCGTAGCCCATCGTCGCCAGCAACTCGACGAGCGCGGCGGCGTGGCCGTGGACGTCGCCGATCACGTCGTATCCCGCTGCTCTCTGCGTGTCGCTCACGCCGTCACCGTACGAGGGTTCCGTGACGGCGACGCCGCGCCGGGTCAGATGGGGAGCTCGACCCGCTCGGTCGCCCGGGCCGGGACCCGGTCGCCGGGGAGGATGACGCCGGTGAGGTTGAGTGGGTCGGCGCCCGACACCATGATCGTGCGGTCGGTCGGCTCGGACCGGCGGATGGCCTTCAACGCCTCGGCCGCCTGCGGCAGCGCGAACTGTTCGCCCGAGAAGCCGCGCACGAACCGACCCCCGGCCACGAGGCCGCGATCCTCCATGCGCCGCAGCGCCCACTGCAGGTCGCGCCAGCGCAACGCCGGATGCTCGTGGGCCACGAGGTCGTAGAAGACGACGCCCCAGCGGGCGAGCAACTGGTCGGCGAGCGCCTCGGCCAACTCCTCGCGTTCGACCTCGGCCGGCGCGGGGACGAGCGACCAGCGGCCGGCCGTCTCGGTCGGATGCAGTTCGGCCGAACGCAGCCGCGACAACCGTGGGCGTTCGGAGCGTGACGACTTCCTCCCGTTGGCGACGGCCCGGATCGACTCGAACCCGTCGGAGACCATGAGCCCGCGGGCGAGGCCCTCCCACAGCGCGGTCTCGACGTCGGTCGCCAACCGTCCCGTCTCGCGCGCCAACTCGGACGCGAAGCACGCGCCACGGCTCGACAACACCTCGACGATCTCGGCGACGGCGCCGCACTCGGGCACCGGGGGCGCGTCGGGTCCGCGGTGGGCCGCGAGCAGCCACGGCAGATCGGCCCGCAGCACGAGCGACACCGGGGTCGCTTTCGATGCGCCGTTGGTGCGGCGGTCGGGGTCGTCGGGTGCCGGCGGGCAGAGCCGTAACCACGTGATCTCGCCCTGGTGGCAGAGCCGGTCGAGCCACGCCGGCTCGTAGCCCCGCACGCGTCGAGCGAGCACCTGGCTCTCCCACGCGCTCGCCGCGGCCTCGTACCCCTGGAGCTGGCCGATCACCTGCGCGACCCCGGCCGCACCGGTCAGCCCAGTCAGGGTCTCGGACGCGATGTTGTGAGGCCCTGCCGAACAACTCGGGGTTGCCGAAGGCAACACGTGTTGCCAACGCAACGAGAAGCGGACGAACTGTTGCGGCGTGACCGGCTCGTGGCGGGCGCGGCGCTGGGACCGCGAGTACGAGTGCATGCGAGCGAGCAGTCGTCGGCTCGACCATTCGACGGCGGCGGGATCGTCGGGCGCGTCGACCGACCGTTCGCTGTAACGGCCTTGGATGGCGAAGCCGTCGGACTCGAGCATGGCCAGGCCGACCGCCACCCGCGCCGGGCGCAGTCCGCTGCGCTGGCGCAGGACCTCGACCGTCAGGGGCGACGCGACCTCCAGGTGTCCGCGCAACAGCCGAGCCACGGCCTCCTCGGCGGTGCACCCGCCGGCAGCCGGGTCGCCGTCGGTCTCGTCGGTGAGCGCCCGGACGACATCGGCCGACTCGACGGTGTGCCAACGCGTCGATCCGTCGTCGGCGACGACCGACGCGATCCGCCCGCGACTCCGGAGCGCCTCGACGAGGTCGTCCCATTCGGGCGGGCACGACGCGACGACCAGCATCGCCAGCAGGTCGTGCAGTTCGTCGGGCGTGGTCGGCGCCGGCTCGATCTCGGCCCGGACACGGTCGACCGCCTCCTGTGTGACGCGGCCGACCTGTTCGAGCGGGGTGGTCGGCAGACCGCGGCGCAGCGGCACGGCGTTGGTGCGCCGGTCGATGGCCTCGCCGTCGTCGAGGAACGCATAGGGCCGGGCGGTCAGGATCTCGTGCGCCAGCAGCGACGGCTCGGTCGAGTCGACGAAGTGGAACCGCACGTCGCCGTCGCCCACCTTGCGCCACAACGCCGCGAGGCCGTCGGCGTCGAGCGCCTCGGACAGGGCGTCGTGCACGGTCTGGCGTGGCAGCGGGTGGTCGGGCACCTCGATCGGACCGGTGATGTTCTCCTGGCACGCCGCCGCGCTCGGGAACACGGCCGCGAGCATGTCGTCGCTCTGCATGCGCTGGAACGGCGGCGGCACCTTCTTGCCGCCCCGGAACCGGAGCACGACGAGGCTGCGGTTGAGGTTCCACCGCCAGCGACTCTGGAAGATCGGCTGGTCGAGGATCGCCTGTTGCAACGTGGCCCGGGTGCCGTCGGGCGTGAGGAACCGCGGCACGTCGGCGAGCGGGAAGCTGTGGTGCGGGCCGAGCGAGATGACGACCGCGTCGTCGTTGGCGCTCGCCTGCAGTTCGAAGTTGAACCCGGCGCAGAACTTCTTGCGCAGCGCGTACCCCATCGCTCGATTGATGCGGCCGCCGTAGGGCGAGTGGACGACCAACTGCATGCCGCCCGATTCGTCGAAGAACCGTTCGATGACCAGATCGTCCTGGGTGGGCATGACGCCCAGCACGGCCCGACCGGCCGCGAGGTAGGCGACGATCGTCGCGGCCGCGTCCCGTTCGACCCCGGCGACGTCCACGATCTCGTCGACCGCCCAGGCCAGGTCGTCGTCGACCACGCCCCGTTCGACGATCGACCGGATGCGGGCGACCTCCTCGCTGAGTTCGACCGTTCGGGCCGGCGCCTCGCCCAACCAGAACGGGATGGTCGGGTGCTTGTCGCCGGCGTCGACCACCCGCACCTCTCCCCCGGTCACCCGCGTGATCTGCCAGTTGTGCGTGCCGAGCATGAAGACGTCGCCGGCCATCGACTCGGTCGCCCAGTCCTCGTTGACGCTGCCGATGAACGTCTCGTCCGGTTCGGCGATCACCCGGAAGTCGCCGAGCTCGGGGATCGCCCCGCCACTGGTCAATGCGGCCAGACGCGCGCCCTTGCGGCCGCGCAGTTCGCCGTTGACCCGGTCGTAGTGGACGTAGGCGGCGCGGGTCCCGCGACCGGTTTCGATCCCGTTGTTGACGAGGTCGAGCACCTCGTCGAACGCAGCTCTGGGCAGGTCGCGGTAGTGGTGTGCCCGGGTGACGAGCGCGAAGAGTTCGTCGACCTTCCACTCCTGCGCCGCCGTCTCGGCGATGATCTGTTGGGCGAGGATGTCGAGCGGCGCCACCGGCGGATCGAGGGCGTCGAGCCGACCGCCCTTCACCGCCGCCAGCAGTCCCGTGCACTCGACGAGTTCGTCGCGTGTCAGCGGGTAGATCCGCCCCTTCGGCGTGCCGGTGCGCGTGTGGTTGGAGCGGCCGACCCGCTGGAGGAACGTGGCGATCGAACGGGGCGAGCCGATCTGGCAGACGAGTTCGACCGGGCCGATGTCGATGCCGAGTTCGAGCGATGCCGTGGCGACGAGCGCCTTGAGCTCACCGGCCCGGAGTCGCTGTTCAACCCGCAGGCGCCGGTCCTTCGACAGGCTGCCGTGGTGGGCCGCGACCGTGATCTCGTCGGGGTCCTCACCGTCGAGTCGCTCGCCCAGTTCGTGCGCCAGCCGCTCGGCCAGGCGTCGGGTGTTGACGAACACGATCGTGGTGCGGTGCTCGGTGACGAGTTGGGCGATGCGGTCCAACACGCTGTCCATCTGCGTGTGCGACATCATCGCCTCGAGCTCGCCGTCGGGCAGTTCGAGGGCGACGTCGAGCGCTCGGCGATGGCCGGTGTCGACGATGGCGCACTCGGGCGTGCCGTCGTTCCGGGTCCGGGTCCCGACGAGCAATCCCGCCACGAGCTCGATCGGCTTCTGCGTGGCCGACAACCCGACCCGCGCCGGAGTGCGTTTCGCGACGTGGTCGAGGCGTTCGAACGTGAGGGTCAGATGCGCGCCGCGCTTGTCGCGCGCCAGGGCGTGGATCTCGTCGACGAGCACGGTCTCGACGTCACGCAAGGTCGCCCGGCTCTTCTCGGCGGTCACGAGGAGGTAGAGCGACTCGGGCGTGGTGACCACGAAGGTGCGGGGCGAGCGGATCATCGACGCCCGTTCGCTGGGGGTGGTGTCGCCGGTGCGGACGCCGACGGTCAGCTCGGGTGCCGGCAGCCCGAGTTCCTTCGCCGCCGCCGCGATCTCGGTCAGGGGGCGTTCGAGGTTCTCGGCGATGTCGACGGCCAGCGCCTTGAGCGGCGACACGTAGACGACCCGGGTACCGGTGACCGTCTCGCCCCGGGCGTGGGCCAGGTAGAGGCCGTTGATCGCCATGAGGAACCCGGCGAGCGTCTTGCCCGACCCGGTCGGCGCGGCGACGAGCGTGTGGGCGCCGGTGGCGATCGACGGCCACGCCTGCTGCTGCGCCGGCGTCGGCCCGTCGGGGAACCGGGCACGGAACCAGGCCGCGACGGCGGGGTGCAGCCCGACCGGCGGCACGAGCGTGGTGTCGGGCACGACACCGCTGCATTGGAGTGGATCGAACAGCCGATCCTGCGTGGGAGCAACCACCATCGCGACCATACGCTCACGCTGTGACGGCCTCCGCTGGACCGTCGAAGGCGGTGGTTCAGCGGAGCGAGATCAACAGGCCGAGGATCGCCGTCGATGCGGCGAACATGCCCGACATCCGAATCGTCAGACTCGTCTGCAGGTCGGACATCGCCCCACGCAACTCCGCCAACTCGGCGCGGAGGAAGTCCTTGGTGACGAGTTCGTCCGCTTCGACGGAGGGAAATTCGGTCATGAGAGCGTTGGTGTCGTCATCGCCGAGCAACGGGACGAGCTTCCCGTAGATCGACGTGCGGTGACGGGCATCGAGGGCCATGTGGGGTCCTTCGGGTCGTACTCGAAGGGGGAAGTCGATGACGACTGTATCCCCACGGTCCGACAAGCGGTCACCGACCCGCCGGCCACCGATCAGTCGGCGAGGAACTCGCGCAGCACCTTCTCGGTGGCGTCGGGCTGGTCGATGTAGCTGCCGTGCCCGCAGTCGTCGAACACCTCGAGGCGCCCGACGCCGTCGGGGAGGAGCGCGAAGATCTCCTCGCTGGCACCGACCGGGGTCATCGGGTCGTCGGCGCCGGCGAGCACCAGCGTCGGGTCCGTGATGTTCGCGAGGTCGGAGCGGAGGTCGAAGCCGTCGCTGAAGGCTTGATTGAAGTGCTCCTGCACCCGCAGGTTCCGCCAGATGCGGCGAGGACCGATCGAAATGGCGCGCCGGTTGTACAGCGGCATGTTGACCGTGGCGTAGTCGGGGTCGAACGGCTCGCCCCGGACGAAGATCGACTCGAACAGCTCGCGCGCCCGCGGCCCGCCGAGTTCCTCGAAGCGCCGAGCCGACTCCTCCTCGTGTGGCCGCGCCGCCGTGCTCGACAGGACGAGCTTCGACGCGTGGCCCGGGTGACGGCTTCCGTACCGCATGGTCACGAAGCCGCCGAAGCTGTTCCCGAGCACGACCGGACGTTCGATCTCGAGGGCGTCGCAGAACCGGACGACGTCGTCGGCCCACGTGTCGAGGTCCCATCCGCTCGGATCGCTGCGCTGGTCGCTGCGGCCGTTGCCCCGGTGGTCGAGATAGACGACCTGGTGGGTGTCGGCGAAGCGGTCGAAGAACGGACGGAACCCGGAGTGGTCGCTGCCCGGGCCGCCGTGCAGCAACAGCAGCACCGGCTTGTCGATCATCTCCTCGTCGGTGGGTCGCAGCGACGAACCCACCACGTCGAAGAACAACCGGACCCCGTCCCCGATGTCGACCCGCATGGCGGCGATGCTACGGCGACGCCGCCGACCCTGCGTGCTAGACCGCGAGCATGGAACTCTCGCCCCGCTACGACGGAGATCCGATCCTGCGGATCGAGTGTGGCGTGGGCGAGATCCTCGAACCCGTCGTCCGCCAGCGACGTCGGTCGGTCGAGACATTGCGCGAACTGGACGAGGCCGACTGGGCCACGCCGTCGCGCTGCGACGGCTGGACCGCCAAGGACGTCGCCGCGCACCTCTCGTCGACCAACGGGTTCTGGGCAGCGTCGTTGGCCAGCGGGCTCGCCGGGAATCCGACCCGCTTCCTGGACTCGTTCGACCCCAAGGCGACTCCGGCCGAACTCGCCGCCGCCGTCGCCGACGTGTCGGTTGCCGACAGCTTCGCCGCCTACGAGGAATCGACCGAGGCGCTCTGCGCGCTCATCGAGACCATCACGGTCGACCAACTCGATGTGATCGCGGAAGCGCCACCCGGCCACCTCGCCATCGACGCCGTTCTCCACCACGCGCTCTGGGACTCGTGGATCCACGAGCGCGACATCTTCCTGCCGATGGGCCGCGACGTCCCCGTCGAAACCGACGAGGTCACCTGCGCGCTTCGCTACGCCATCGGGCTCTCACCCTCGTTCGCCGTGTGGAAGGACCCCGCCGCCGAGGGCGCGGTCGTCGCTGAGGCCACCGAACCCGACGTCGCCTACGTGACGACGATCCGCGACGGCAGCGTGATCGTCGACGACTCGACACCACCGGACGGCGCACTGGTCCTCCGAGGCAGCGCGGTCGATCTCACCGACCACCTGAGCGTGCGCGCCCCCTACGCCGGCGAGATCCCTGACGATCAGGCATGGATGCTCCGCGGGCTCGCCGACGTCTTCGAGGAACCCGTCGGCTGACGCCACGACTGATCGGACCGACGCCACCTAGCGTCGCCCCATGAACCCGACCGTCGTCGCCATCCACATCGCCCCGGCGAGTCGGCTCCCGATGAAGTCGGTCGAACGGGTCGAGGCCGAGGCCGGCGCCGGCCTCGTCGGCGACCGCTACCACGGCACCCGTCACCGCCATGTCACCGTGCAGTCGGCGACCGGACTGGCAGACGCAGCCGAGAAGCTCGGCGCGCCGATCGAGCCCGGCCACACCCGACGCAACGTCACCATCTCCGGGGGCGACGTGCCCAGCAAACCCGGGAGTCGACTGCGGATCGGCGACGTCGATCTCGAGGTCGTACGCATCGCCGCACCATGCAAGCTGCTCGACGACGTCATCGGGGACGGTGCTCGCAAGGCGCTGCACGCACGCGCCGGCTCGGTGTGTCGGGTGCTGACGTCGGGCTCGATCGCGATCGGCGACGCCGTGACGCTGTGACGCTCTGACGCGTCAGCTCGGCGGAACGGGCGTCAGCGCCACGACGTCGACCAGGTCGTCGAGGCCGGCGAAGTCGTCGGGGTTCGTCGTGTAGAGCGGCAGTTGGTTGGCCGCAGCGACCGAGGCGATCATCAGGTCGGTCGAACGGCGACGGGGTGTGCGGCCGATCGACCGGACCGCGGCGCTGACCCGACCGAACATCCGGGCCGCGGCAGCGTCGAAGGGGAACGGGTCGAAGTCGCTCTCGGCCCGTTGCAGGACATCGGTCCGCCGCGCCCGTTCCGCCGCGGCATCGGGAGCCGACTCGTCGACGAGGTGCACGCCCGCGGCGAGTTCGGCGAGCGTGACCGCGCTGATCGCGACCTCGTCGGGAAGTTCGGATGCGTCGATCCGATGCCGCAGGATCATCACGTTGGTGTCGAGCAGACCCCGTTCTGCCGACCCTGGTATCGCGGCGGACGTCTCAGCGGTCATAGGGATCGTCGTCGACGACGTCGAAGCCAGCCGCTTGATCGGAGCGGAACCGGGCGAGGTCGACGTCCGGCGCCGTGGCCGACCCCGCAGCGAACCGGTGTCGCGACACGAACCGCCGACCGGCGAGGAGCGGGATCAGCTGGGCGATGGGATACCGACCTCGGGTCACGGTGAACGCCTGCCCGGACTCGACGGCGTCCATGATCTCCTTCGAACGCAGACGCAGGTCGCGCTGGCTGATCTCGGGGTCCACGACGCCATTGTAGCGCGGGGTGCTACCTGGTAGCACGCCGGCTCGACGACGGTCGGCGTGGTCGTCTGTCGCCGGAGCGCCTCGGGTAGGGGCCAGGGAGATGAGCGACACCGACCTCCGCGAGCACGACATCCGCGACCCCGGCGAGCACGACGCCGACACCGACGCCGACGCCGATCCCGAGCGAGCGCTGTGGCTGCGCACCCGCGTGACCGAGCCGCCCCGTGGCTTCGACCGCGTCCGGTGGTGGGGGCCGGGGTTGTTGTGGGCGATGTCGTCGGTCGGGTCGGGCTCGATCCTGTTCACCCCGAGGGTCGGCTCGGAGTACGGCTACGAGCTGTTGTGGCTGCTGCTCGGCGTCGCGTTCCTCATGTGGGTGATGATCCGGGAGGCGGGGCGCTTCGCCGTGTTGACCGGCCGCACCCTCCTCGACGGATTCCGGGAGTTGCCCGGACCCCGCAACTGGGCGTTGTGGGTCGTCTTCGTCCCGCAGTTGCTCGCGGCCGTCGTCGGCGTCGGCGGACTGTCGGCGCTCGTGGGCAGCGCGCTGGCCGGCGTGCTCCCGGGGTCGCTCCTCCCCTGGTCGCTGCTCACGCTCGGGGCGTCGACCGTGTTGGTGGTGACCGGCGGCTACTCGGCGGTGTCGCGGGTCGCCCTGGTCCTGGCGCTCGGACTCGTCGGCGTGGCCGTCGCTGCCGCGACCCAGGTCCTGCCCGAGCCCGGCGACGT
>JAPKDO010000405.1 GCA_028822535.1 Acidimicrobiales bacterium | reverse complement strand
GACGGGGCCGGGGTCGTCAACGCCGGCTGTGCTCAGGTCGGCTCCTTCTCGGAGGGCGCGGCACCGTGCGCGGCGGGGACCGCGACGAACGACGACAAGCCCGGGGACGATTCCGAGGTGAACGACGGATGCCCGGCGGTCGCACCATCGCTCCAGCAACTCGACGGTGTGCTCGACCGGTTGCTCACCGACATCATCGGCCAGGGTCTCGGCGTCACCCTCGACGAGTCCGACGTGGTCGCGTCGGTCGACTACGACGCGGCGAACGACGACCTGTCGTTCAACGTCGACTTCTCGGGATTCGACGCCACCACACAGGTGCCGCTCGTGGCATCGCTCCCGGACGCCGGCGGCGGAGCACTGCCGGAACTCGTCTCGTTGTTCGACGCGAGCTCATCGGGCGTGGTGGACCTCACGCTGTCGGGCGACGCCAACATCGCGTTCGGCATCGAGCTCGCCGACGCCACCCCGTACGTCTTGGGCTCGACCGGACTCCATCTCACGGCTTTCGCGACAGCGGCGGAACCGGGCCTCGCATTCGAGGCGGGTGTCGGACCGATCACGGTCGGCGTTGGGGAGACGGCCGTCGACGGTGAGTCGGATGCCGATTGCGACGACGCGGACGCCAACACCGACCAGGCCGACAGTGATGGTGACGGATTCGTCAACGACGGCTGTGGCGCGGTCGGCGACGCAGAGGCCGGTGCCGACTGCGCGTACGGAGAGTCCTCCGACAGCGATGGAGATGGGGCGGTCAACGACGGATGCCCCGCCCGATCCGACGGTGCGCGGCTGCACCTCGGCGGCACGATCGATGTCGACGTCGACGGCGCCGACACTGCCAAGAGCTACCTTCCCGGTTCGTCGTCGCCGGCCATCGGCTTCTCTGCTGATCTCGGCGGTACCCCGCAGCCGGAGTGCGAGAACATCTCGATCTCCGGCTTCACCGGAGACAAGCACGCCTGCGCCGTTCTTCCCTTGTACCTCGGCGACGAGCCGCTGCCCGACAACGGGAGCGACCACCACGTCCAGATCCTCGCTGAATTGTCCTCGACGCCAGAGGTCGCAGCGGCCTACGCAGGCGCCGACCAGTTGTTCGACGCCATCGCGGGGTCGGTCATCGATCTCCTGCTTCTCGAGAGCGGCATCGGACCGCTCGTCGATCAGTTGGTCACGTTGCTCTCCGACAGTCTCCTGTCGGTGGACCTGCCGGTCATCGGCGACGCACTCGACCTCGTACTCGGCATCGCCGAGTCGCTGCAGGACGGTCTGCAGGGCGCCGTCACCGACACGTTGTCCGGCGGCGATCCGCTCGAGTCTCTCGATCCGTTGAACGCCAACGCCGCCGAGGTCGCGGCGCTGGTGCAGACGGCGGTCGCCGATCCGCTCTCCGACGCCCTCGCCTCGGCGGGGATTCTCTTGGATCAGGATCAGACCGCCCGCGTCGCCATCGGCGGCGGCGATCCCGGAGGGGTCCGTGCGGTCACGATCTGCGACGACGGCCCATGCGACACCGGAGCCGAGAACGACCCGTCGAATCCGGCGCTCGCCGGCGATCCAGACGTCTCAGACAACTGCGAGGGCAACGAGGACGAGGACGGCGACGGCGTCCCCAACGACGGCTGTCCGGCGGTCCCCAACACCGAGGCTCCCGATGACTGTGACGGTGTCGACTCCGACGGTGACGGACTGGTCGACGACGGTTGCCCGGCGATCCCAGCCGACGGCGACCCCGAGCTCGCGTGCGATGGCGTCGACGACGCGTCGGATGGTGAGGGGCCCGACGGCACCGTCGATGACGGCTGCACGTGGGACCCGGCCGGACCGGCGGAGGAAGCTGACACCGAGGCCAACTGCGAGAACGGTGTCGACGACGATTTCGACGGCGCAGTGAACGACGGCTGCGACCCGGTGTTCGACTCCGCATCCGATGTCACCGACATCGCGTTCTCGTTCCGAATCGGCCAGGCTGCCGACGCAGATCTCGCCAGCCTCGACGGGAGCATCGGATTCGATGCCGGCATCGACGGTCTGGGTCTGTCGCTCGAGACCGACGGCGTGGCGTTGCAGGCACTCGCCGGGTGGGACCTCGATCTCGTCATCGGCGTCAGCAAGGACCACGGCTTCTACCTCGTGACCGACGAAGCGGCGCTCTTGGGTGGCGACGGCGACGGCACCGCCAACGAGATCAACGCCGACGCGACGATCGTGGTGAGCGATCCTGATGGGGCGCCGGCGACGCTGACGGGCACGTTCGCATTCCTCCAGGCGACGGCAACCGACGGCCTGGAGAGCTATCCGGTGGACGGCGCCAGTACGCCCGAGGTCCCGAGCGAACCCCCGCCGGGTGTTCCTGCCGGTCGGTCGTTCATCGGTGTCGAAGCCAACGCCGATGTCCTCGACCCAGGTCCGGTGTTCGACAGCCGTCTCACCGCAGGTGAGTTGGTGAGCGGCCCGTCCTTCGGCGATCTGTTGTCGTACGACTTCGGCGGCCGAGCCGAGGTGCACCTCGGCCTCTCGGTCGGGATCGACGAAGACCTCGGAGAGGGGCTGCCCCAACTCGTGACCGGGATGCACCTGGTGTGGGACTGGAACGTCCTCGCGTCGGGCGATCCGGACTCGCTCGAGCCGTCCGGTGGTCCGAGCAGCGAACTCACCATGTGGATGGACCGCATGTACATGGACGCCGGATCGTTCGTGTCGGACTTCCTCGCCCCGGTGTTCGAGGACATCCAGACCTTCACGAAGGCCTTCCAGCCGATCATCGACGTCATCAACGAACCGATCCCCGTGCTCAGCGACTTCGCCGGTGAGCCGGTGACGATGTTGACCCTGGGCAAGACGCTGGCCGCCGCCTACGACATCGATCTCACCCTGCT
>JAPKDO010000071.1 GCA_028822535.1 Acidimicrobiales bacterium | reverse complement strand
ATGCGCTCGGCATCAATGTCACCGGGTCGGACCTCACACCCGAGCAGATCGACTGCGACTTCGGCAACGTCCAACTGGTCGGCTGACACGTGGAGGGCGGCTACGCTGCCTGCCTCACTCGCCCGGGTGGTGGAATGGCAGACACGGCGGATTCAAAATCCGCTGACCTCACGGTCGTGCGGGTTCGAATCCCGCCCCGGGCACGCGAACCCTCCGGGTTCGTCGCCGATGCTCCGCATCGGCCCGTGAGCGTGCGGCCGACACGACCAGTCGGCCGGGCTCAGAACACGAGCACGCCTCGGTGTCTACGATCGGGCCGATGAAGCGTCTCGTGTTCCTGGCCGCCCTCGTCGGGTTCGTCGTTTGGCGCGGACGCAAGCTCGAGGACCACGATCGGGAGCACGGCTACGGCGCATACGCCAACGTCCGGCCCGTCTCGGACTGAGCATCGACCGACTCGGCCGAGAAATCCGCTCGGTCGTGAAACCAAGTACGACGGCGACCAGTCACACCACCGTTCTCCTCCCGACCACTCCGGTCTCCCACCCCGACCACCCGCCCCGAGGTCCCATGCGTTGCTTCGTCTTCCCCGGCCAGGGAAGCCAACTCCCCGAGATGGGTTCCAGCTTCACCGACGATCCGGCATGGAACCTGGTCGCCCAAGCGTCCGAGGCCGCCGGCCGAGACGTCGCCCACCTGCTGCTGACCGCCGACGCCGACGAGCTCGTCCAGACCCGCAACGCGCAACTCGGGACCTTCGTCCACTCGATGGTGGTGCTCCAGTCGTTGCGAGACCGTGGCGTGAGCCCGGAGATCGTCGCCGGTCACAGCCTCGGCGAGCTCAGTGCCCTCTGCGCGGCGGGCGTGTTGACGTTCGCCGATGCGGTGAAGCTGGTCGCTGCCCGAGGCGATGCGATGCAGCAGTGCACGACGACCCGCGCCGGGACGATGGCCGCCGTGCTCGGGCTCGACGACGATGCTGTCGCCGCCGTGTGCGATCGAGCCGACGACGACGTCTGGGTGGCGAACATGAACGCACCGGGCCAGGTCGTGATCGCCGGCGACCCGGACGCCGTTGCTCGAGCCGGCGACGACGCCAAGGCTGACGGAGCGAAGCGCGTCATGCCGCTCGACGTGTCGGGAGCGTTCCACACGCCGTTCATGGCACCGGCCGGTGAGGCGCTCGCCGCCGCCATCGCCGAGACCACGTTCCACGAGGCGAACGTCCCGGTCGTCGCGAACGTCGACGCCGCCGTGCACACCGCCGCAATCGACTGGCCGGAGTTGCTCGAACGGCAACTCACCAGCCCGGTCCGGTGGGCCGCATCGGTCACGACGCTGGTCCGCGACGGCGCAGACACCTTCGTCGAAGTCGGTCCGGGTGCCGTTCTCACGGGGACGATCAAACGGATCGAACGGTCGACGAGCCGTCACTCGGCGATGACGCCGGAGCAGGTCGATGCCGTCGTGGCGGCGGTCGGTGCCGAGGCATGAACGACGCACGGCGCACGCCCACGAGCGGACGAATCATCGGGTGGGGCACCGCGCTCCCCGATGGGGTGCTCACCAACGCCGACCTCGAGGCCCGCCTCGACACCACCGACGAGTGGATCACCGAGCGCACGGGAATCCGGGAGCGCCGCCAGGGCGGCACGACTGCCGGATTGGCGGCAGCGGCCGGACAGGCCGCCATCGACCACGCTGGCGTCGACCCCGCCAGCATCGATCTCGTCATCCTCTGCACGACGAGCCCCGACCGGTCGCTCCCGGCGTCGGCGTCACGCGTGCAGGAGATGCTCGGTCTCGACTGCGGGGCGTTCGACCTCAACGCTGCCTGTAGCGGCTTCGTCTACGGCATGGCGGCGGCCAACGGCTACATCGCCATGGGGTCCGAACGGATCTTGTTGATCGGCGCCGAGACGCTCGACCGCATGACCGACCCCGACGATCGCAACACCGCCATCCTGTTCGGCAACGGCGGTGGCGCCGTGGTGATCGACGCCATCCCCGACGACGAGCCCGACCAGTTGTTGGGTTGGGACGTCGGATCCGACGGCAGCGCGGAGCACATCTTGTACTCCGAGGTCGGCGGCTTCATGCAGATGGACGGTCGTGAGGTCTTCCGGCGGGCGGTCCGGGTGATGGTAGCGTCGGCCAACAAGGCCATGGAGCGTGCCGGCGTCACGGCGGACGACATCGCTCTCGTGGTGCCGCACCAGGCGAACATCCGGATCATCGACTCCGCTTGCCAGAAGCTCGGCTTCTCGCGTGAGAAGACAGCGCTCGTCCTCCACAGCACGGGCAACACGTCCGCAGCGTCGATTCCCCTCGCCCTCGCCAGCGCGCTCGACAGCGGTCGGGCGAAACACGGCGACCTGGTCCTCCTGGTCGGATTCGGTGCCGGCATGACCTGGGCATCGGCGGTGCTTCGCTGGTCGGACCCGGCGATGCGCAAGGATGCACCGTCATGACCGAGCCAACGAACGACGCCACTGCACGCACGGTCCTCGTGACCGGCGGCAACCGCGGTATCGGTCTCGCCTGCACCCAGGCGTACCTCGATGCCGGACACCGGGTCGCGACCGTGTCACGTTCGGGCGGTGAGGTCGCGGGAGCGTTCGCCGTGGCCTGCGACGTCAGCGACGGCGCTGCCGTCGACGCTGCCGTCGCCGCGGTCGAGGACGAACTCGGCCCGGTCGAGATCCTCGTCGCGAACGCCGGCATCACCAAGGACGGGCTCATGGTGCGCATGAGCGACGACGACTTCGCCTCGGTGATCGACACCAACCTCACCGGCACCTTTCGTTTCGCCCGAGCCGTCACCAAGAAGATGATGCGGGCCCGTTTCGGTCGCATCGTCTTCATGTCGTCGGTCGGCGCCTACATGGGTGCCGCGGGCCAGGCCAACTACGCCGCATCGAAGGCCGGTCTCATCGGTCTCGCTCGATCGATGGCGCGCGAGCTCGCTCCCCGCAACATCACGGTCAACGTCGTGACGCCCGGACCGATCGAGACCGACATGCTCGCGGCGCTCGACGACGACCGTCGCGAGGCCATGACATCGGTCGTGCCGCTCGGCCGCCTCGGCGCCGCCGACGAGGTCGCCGCCGCCGTGCGGTTCCTCACGTCCGAGACCGCCGGATTCATCACCGGTGCGGTCCTGCCCGTCGACGGCGGCATCGCCATGGGCAACTGAGCCAGCAACCCAACGCATTCTTCCGACAACCCCTTCAACAGGAGACCAAGACCAGTGAGTGACGAGTTCAGCCGATTCCAGAAGTGTGCCGTCGAGGTCCTCGGCGTCGAAGAAGCCCAGGTGACCAAGGAAGCGTCCTTCGCCGACGACCTCGATGCCGACAGCCTCGACCTCGTCGAGCTCGTGATGGCGCTCGAGGAGGAGTTCGACGTGACCGTCGAGGAAGAAGAACTCGAGGGCATCGACACCGTTGGCGCCGCCTACGACCTGGTCAAGGGCAAGCTCTAGGACCCGGAAGCCGGTCGGCACCACGTCGAGGAGGAACAGATGACCCAGGACCGAATGACGCGCCATCGTCGCCGCGTCGCGATCACCGCGGCGGGCGTGGTGGCCAAGGCCGGCACCGGCATCGACGCGTTCTGGGACGGACTCTGTTCGTCCCCCGCCGACGGGATGCGACAGATCGAGGACTTCGATCCAGCGCCGTACTTCGACAACCCGAAGGAGGCGCGCCGCACCGATCGGTTCGCTCAGTTCGCCATGGCCGCTGCACATCTGGCGTTCGAACACGGGGGGCTCACCGACGGCACGCCGCCGTACGACCCGGCACGCTGCGGCGTGTTCGTCGGCACGGGCATCGGCGGCATCGAGACCCTCGAGGAACAGATCCTCGTGAACGACAAGAAGGGCTCCCGCCGGGTGTCGCCCTTCCTCGTCCCGATGATGATGCCCAACGCGGCCGGAGCATCGGTGTCGATGAAGTACGGCTGGCAGGGCCCATGCGAGACCACGGTCACCGCATGCGCTGCCGGCACGCACGCCATCACCCGCGCCGCCGACCTCATCGCGTGGGGCCGGTGCGATGCCATGGTGACCGGCGGCTCCGAGTCCTCACTCACGCCAACCGGTCTGGCGGGCTTCTCGAACATGACCGCGTTGTCCAACGATGGCGTGTCCCGTCCCTTCGCCGAAGACCGCAACGGGTTCGTGATCTCCGAGGGCGCGGGCATCCTCGTACTCGAGGCGTGGGATCTGGCGGTCGAGCGTGGTGCCACGATCCTGGGCGAGTTCTTGGGCGGCGCTTCCACCGCCGACGCCCACCACATCACCGCTCCCTCCCCCGGCGGGGTCGGCGCCGTCACCTGCATGCGGCTCGCGCTGGAGGATGCCGGCCTCGAACCAGGCGACGTGAAGCAGATCAACGCTCACGGCACGTCGACGCCACTCAACGACGCCGCCGAGGCGCACGCCATCGGCGAGGTGTTCGGGGACGACGGTCCGCCCGTCACGTCGACCAAGGGCGTCACCGGACACGCGCTCGGCGCTGCCGGCGCGCTCGAAGCCGTCGCTGCGATCGCGTCGATCCAGCAGCGTCAGATACCACCGACCATGGGCACCACGGCCGTCGATCCCGAACTCCCGCAGATCGACCTGGTCACGGGCGCGCCCCGCGACTGGGAGCCAGGGCCGGTGCTGTCGAACAGCTTCGGCTTCGGCGGCCACAACGGCTGCCTCATCATCGCCCCCGCCTGAGTCTTCCCCACCCCTGGAAAATCCCAGTGAAGAAGGTCCGGTGACCGGTCCGTTCTCACTGGAATTCTCCGGTGGTCGGGGTCCAGGTCCGCTGGTCAGCTCGGGGCGTCGGCGACGACGAAGAGGAGGTCGGCCTGGCAGGCCTTCTCGCCATCGACACTGGCCACGCCGCTGCCTTTGCCGGCTCGAGCCGACATGCGGCCCATGGTCACCTCGAGGGTGAGCGTGTCGCCGGGGACGACCTGGCGCCGGAAGCGGGCCTTGTCGACTCCGCCGAACAACAGCAACTTGCCTTCGAAGCGCTCGTCCTGGAGCGCGGCGATGGCCCCCGTCTGAGCAAGGGCTTCGAGCATCAGCACGCCCGGGAGCGTGGGGCGTCCGGGGAAGTGCCCCCGGAAGAAGTCCTCGTCACCCGTCAGCACCCAGGAACAGCGGGCGGACTCGCCGGGGACGACCTCGTCGATCGACGTGATGAAGGCGAACGGGTCGCGGTGGGGCAGGACTTCCCGTGGATCCAGGCTGGTCACGATTCGTCCTTCAGCGCCTTGAGCAGGAATTTCGGCGTGTTCTTTGGACTGATCTTGGGCCACGCCTCGATCAGTTTGCCGTTCTCCCCGACGAGGAACGCGGAGCGGATGATGCCCTCGTACTCGCGGCCGTACATCTTCTTGATCCCCCAAGCGCCGTACTTCTCGGCGACCTTGTGCTCGGGGTCGGACAGAAGCGGGAAGCCGAGCGAGTACTTGTCGTCGAATGTCTTCTGCTTCTCGGGCTTGTCCGGGCTGATGCCCAGGATCTGCACGTCGACGTCGTCCTTGATCGCCGAGAGCTCACACGACTGGGTGGTGCAGCCCGGCGTGTCGGCCTTCGGGTAGAAGTACACGAGCACCTTCTTCCCCTTGAACTCGGTCAGCTTGACCTTGTCGCCGTCCTGGTCGACGAGGGTGAATGCGGGGGCGCGATCGCCTGCAGAGAGAGCCATGCCCGGAAACCTAGTCAGGCGTTTCGCATCGACTCTGCGGCCATCTCGAAGTACTGGCGCATCTGTTGTTCGATCTGCACGTCGATGTCACGCTCGGCGCACAACATGCTGAGCGAACCGACCATGTGCCGGAACCACGCGTCACGCTCGGCCGGACCGATGACGAACGGGGCATGGCGCATCCGCAGTCGGGGATGGCCGCGCTCCTCGCTGTAGGCGGTCGAACCGCCCCAGTACTGGATCAGGAAGCCGGTCAGCGTGCGGATTGACTCGGACAGATCGTCCGGGTACAGCGGTACGAGGACCGGGTCCTCGGCGACGCCGGCGTAGAAACGCCGGACCAGTTCGACGAAGAAGTCGTCGCCCACGACGTCGTGGACCGTCGTCGGATCAGTCATTTGCGATCGCCTCCGATGCTGCGGCCGCAGTACCGAAGATGCCCTTCGACATCAGCGACGACTCGCTCCGACGGCGCCGGCGGTACACCTCCGCTCGATTGACGTGGATCTCTCGGGCCTGCGGATCGTCATCTGCGACGGCGCCGGCCGCCCATTCGGCGAGCTGACACGCCAGCCGCAGGTCGCCTCTCTCGGCGACCTCGAGGGCGCGCACCGACAGTGCAAGGCCTCCTCCGGCCAACGATGCCACCTCGGCAGCGACCGTGTCGTCCTTCGGCGGCTTCAGCCTGGCCGGGTTGCCGTCGTACCAGCCGCCGTACAGCCGCCAGATGTTGCGGACGACGAACTCCGGCTCGTCGTAGGTGCCGCGCAGGTACGGCAGCTCGGCGTAGCGAGCGGGGACCCGGACGGTGTGGACGATCTCGTCGAGCGTCGCCCCGTCGTTCATCATCCCGACCGTGTCCTCGAGCAGCCCTTCGATCGCCGCGGCCGTGTTGTCGAGCACGGAGGCGATGCGTGCCTTCCCTGCGATCGGCAGACCGTGGGCCGGCAGCAACAACTCCGGCTCGAGGGCGATCATCTTGCGCAGTGCCACCGCCCAGTCCGCCGCGTAGCGCTGCACCTTCTGCGGGTTGCCGGCGTTGGGGAACACCCAGATGAACAGGTCGCCGCAGAAGATCGCCTTCTTCTCCGGCACCCAAGCCCAGGCGTGATCGTCGGTCTCACCGCGGTCGTGGTGCAGTTCGATCCGGGTGTCGCCCGCGGTCCACGCATGGTCGACCCGGAACGTCTCGTCGGGCCGGACGAAGTCGGACGGGAAGGCGAGTCCACCGCCGAACTGACGGGCGTTGATGACCTGGTTGTAGCCGTTGGTCCACTCGTAGCGATCAAACCGGGTCGGCGCGTTCTCGTGCGCCACGAGTCGCGGTCGGTCGTGGCCGGACGAGGACGCATCGTCGAGGAAGGCCGGGGTTCCGCTCACGTGGTCGACATGGCCGTGCGTGTAGACGATGGTCTCGAACGGGTCCGACCGCCACCCTCGCAACGCCGCCACCGCCGCCGCGCCGAACGGGCCGAGCGAGGTGTCGAACACCGTCAGACCATCGCCGGCTGCCAGCGACCACACGTGAGAGAAGGCGCAGACCATGCCGATGCCGTCGACGATCTCGTGGAAGCTCGAGTCGGTCGGGTTGTTGGCCTGGGGGCCTTCGTAGACGCCGTCGTCGATGTAGCGCGCAGACGTGGCGAGGAGGTCGGTCATGGCGGTCATCCTGTCTCAGAATCCGTAGAACTTGCCCTTGGGCCGAGCGTGCACATGCCAGTGACCTGGGATCGACCGGCGGTTGTCGTCGAGCCAGTACTCCCCGAACTGCTCTGTCGCCACCGCCTCGAGCCGTTCGAGCATGTGGAGCCGATCCTGTTCGGACGGATCGATGCCGTGCGGACGCCACACGACCATGGGGGTCGCGCACGCCTCGCACTCGGCGATCCAGCACACGTCGTCCTCGTGGAACCACGGCGAGATCTTCGCCGCCTCGCACAGCTCACAATCGTCGTCGAACCGTTCTCGTCCCATGCCACGCAGACCCTCCCACACCACCGGTTCTGGTCGCGCGATCGGTACGTGACAGCTACATATCGCGCGACCAGAACGATCTCGGCGGGCTTCTGGTCACACGATCGGTACGTGAGACATCCGCATCATGCGACCAGAAGGATCTGGGGGCGGTCCCGGTAGCGTCGGGAGTCGTGACGTCGCATTCGACCTCTGCCTACGCCGACGCCCCGAAGTCGGGTTCCGGACCCGGGGTCCTCGTGCTGCACTCCTGGTTCGGCCTCACCGATGCAGTCCGAGATCTGTGCAACTCGCTCGCCGACGAGGGGTTCACGGCGCTCGCCCCCGACCTCTTCGGCGAGGTCGCCACCGACTCCGCCCACGGCGAACAGCTCCTGGCCGAGGTCGACCCGAACGAGTTGGTGGCCGGTGTGCAGTCGTGCGCCGACGCCCTCCGTCGCATGCCGGCCACACCCGACGGCCCGATCATGGTCGTCGGGTTCTCGATGGGCGCGTCGCTCGGTCTGTGGTTGTCGGAGCGCGAGCCCGACACCGTCTCCGCCGTCAGCGCGTACTACGGGACCCAGAGCATCGACTTCACCGAGACACAGTCTCGCTACCAGTTCCATCTGGCCGAGGACGACCCGATGATCGACACGGACGAGTTGGCCCTCATGGAGGCCAGTCTCGGTCTCGCCGATCGGCCGATCGAGATCCACCGTCACCGCGACGTCGAGCACTTCTTCGCGGAACCAGGCACGCCCACGTACGACGCGCACGCGGCGACGAGCGCCTGGAACCGGACGCTCGAGTTCCTCCGACGGGACGGATGAGCCCCCGGCTCGGAAGCATCGCCCAGTTCTTCCGGCGCCTCGCCGACGAGTGGCGAGACGATCGCGTGGCCGACCAGGCCGCCGTCGTCGCCTTCTATTCGATCCTGAGCCTGTTCCCGGCGCTGCTCGCGCTCGCCGCCGTCCTCGGTGGTCTCGACTCGATCGTCGGCGCAGACGTCGCAGCGCGGGTCGAGACCCAGGTCATCGACGGGCTTCGAACCGTGCTCACCAGCGAAGCCGGCGGCACGATCGAGGCGATCGAGTCCCTGTTCGAGACATCGTCCCCCGGGCTACTCACCTTCTCGCTCCTCCTCGCGCTCTGGACCATGACCCGTGGGTTCGCCGCGCTCGTGCGGTCGCTCGACATCGCGTACGACCTCGACGACCATCGGTCATGGATCCGCGTCCGCGGCACGGCGTTGCTCCTCGCCGGCGGGTCGACCGTGGCAGCGGCGGTGATGTTGACCCTGCTCATCGTCGGACCCCTCCTGGGGTCCGGCGAGGATGTGGCCGACACCATCGGCCTCGGCAGCGTGTTCGTGTTCCTGTGGGACGTGCTCCGCCTGCCGTTCGCGTTTCTCGTACTCGTGGGTTGGGCAGCGACCATCTTCCACATCGCTCCGGACCACCACACGCCGTGGCGGGCTGACCTTCCCGGCGCGTTCGTCACGACGGTGCTGTGGCTCGTCTTCTCCGGGGGCCTGCGCGTCTACCTACAGGTGGCCCAGACGGGAAACGCCGTCTTCGGAGCGCTCGGCGGAGTCCTGATCGTGCTGTTGTGGTTCTGGCTGTTGTCGCTCGCCGTGTTGATCGGCGGCGAGGTCAACCAACTCCGACTCGAGGACTCAGCCCCGGTCCAGGGCGGTGCGGAGCGAGGACACGAAGGCGCCGGCTTCGACGGCGGTGCCTCCGTCGAGGATGATCCGCATGATCGCCGAGGCGACGACGACGCCGTCGGATGCCGCTGATGCGATCACCGCGGTCTCCGGCGACGAGATGCCGAACCCCATGATCACGGGCAGGTCGGTGACCGCCTTGAGCCGGCCGGCGAGCTTTCCGGACCAGTCCCCGAGATCGGCGCGTTCTCCGGTGACGCCCAACACGTTCACGCCGTAGACGAATCCACGGCTCCGGCCGACGAGACGCTCCAGCCGATCGTCCGCGCTGATCGGGCTGGCGAGCATCACCGTGTCGAGGTCGGCCTCGCCGACCGCAGCCTCCCACGGGTCGAGTTCCTCCATGGGGATGTCGGGGATGATCGCCCCGTGCACACCGGCCGCACCGCATTCGTCGACGAAGCGGTCGAACCCGACACGGAACGGCACGTTCGCATACGTCATCACGATGAGAGGTGTGGCCACGTCGAGGTCGCGTAGTTCGCTGAGGATCGTGGCCGGCGTCGTCCCACGCCCGAGCGCCTGGTCGGACGCTGCCTGGATCGTGGGTCCGTCCATGACCGGATCGGAGAACGGGATACCGACCTCGATGGCGTCGGCGCCGGCGTCGTCGTAGGCCCGGATGATGTCGAGCCAGTCGTCGCTCACCCCGCCGCTCACGTAGGGGCACAACAGCTTGCGGCCGCTGTCGCGGCGCTCCCGCAGGTGCTTCTCGAGCGTGCCCATCTCAGACGTCCTCCCCGAGCAGTTCGGCGATCTGGGCGACGTCCTTGTCGCCGCGGCCCGACAGGTTCACCAGCACGGTCTGGCCGGCGAGTTCGTCCTTCGCCCGAGCGACCCACGCGAGAGCGTGCGCCGACTCGAGCGCGGGGATGATGCCTTCCGTGCGAGCCAGCAACTGGAACGCTTCGACCACTTCCTCGTCCGTCACCGGTTCGTAGCGAGCCCGGCCGATGTCTGCGAGATGCGCGTGTTCGGGCCCGACGCCGGGATAGTCGAGGCCGGCCGAGATCGACTTCGCCTCCTGCACCTGGCCGTGATCGTCCTGGAGCAGGAACGACGTGGAGCCGTGGACGATGCCGGGAACGCCGTGGCCGATCGCCGCTCCACCGGCGGGCTCGACCCCCACGAGTGACGCCTGGGTGTCGACGAATCCGCTGAAGATGCCGATCGCATTCGAACCACCGCCGACACAGGCGACGACGGCGTCGGGATCGGCGCCGGTCAACGCCCGGACCTGTTCCCGTGCCTCGTCACCGATCACCCGGTGGAACTCTCGCACCATCATCGGATACGGGTGCGGGCCCATGACCGACCCGAGCAGGTAGTGCGTCGACTCGACGGTGGCGACCCAGTCGCGCATGGCTTCGTTGACGGCGTCCTTGAGCGTGCGGCTCCCGGTCTCGGCCGACCGCACCTCGGCACCGAGCAGACGCATGCGGAACACGTTGAGCTTCTGGCGCTCCATGTCGACGGCGCCCATGTAGACCACGCAGTCCTGGCCCAACAACGCGGCCGCCGTGGCCGTGGCCACGCCGTGTTGGCCGGCGCCCGTCTCGGCAACGATGCGCTGCTTGCCCATGCGTTGCGCGAGCAGCGCCTGGCCGAGCACGTTGTTGATCTTGTGGCTACCGGTGTGGTTCAGGTCCTCACGCTTGAGGAGAATCCGGCACCCCAGCTGCTCGGACAGCCGGTGGCACTCGGTGAGTGCGGACGGACGACCGGCGTAGTCACGCAGCAGATCGGCGAGCTGGGTCCGGAACCCGTCGTCGGCCCACGCACGATGGAACTCGGCCTCGACCTCCTGGCAAGCACCGACCAGCGTCTCGGGGACGTACTGGCCGCCGAAACGCCCGAATCGCCCGTTCTCGGGTTCGCCCATCAGGCTGGGTGCGGAGGTCGGTTCGCTCATCGGCTCGGGGTCCTGTCGGCATCGGAGTCGGCGGAGAAGAGAGGCGGGTGGGCCGTGGGAAGCTCGGCACCCGCCGCCTTCGCCTCGGAGATGAATCGGCGGAGCAGCGCGGGGTCCTTCTTGCCGAACGACGCCTCGGTCCCGGTCGCGCCGTCGACGCCCCAGGGACGAACGGCGGCGATCGCCTCGGCGACGTTGTCGGGCCGCAGGCCGCCGGCGAGCAGTAGGCGGTGCCGAGCCCCGAGGTCGCCCACGAGACTCCAGTCGAAGGGGACCCCACCACCCGGGGTCGGTGCATCGAGATGAAGGATGTCGGCTCGATGGTCGTCGATGTCGACCAGCTGGGGATCGCCCGCTGCCATCGCCCGGATGACGAACCGGACATGCTTGCCGACCTCGACCGACGTCGCCGGCGTCTCGGCGCCGTGGAGCTGTGCGCCGTCGAGTCCGACCTCGGCGGCGATGTCGATGACCTCACCGGCGAGGTGGTCGCGGAACACGCCGACGCTCGACACGTGTTCGGGTAGAGCGGCGGCGATCTCTCGCGCCTGTGGGACGTCGACTCGGCGGGGCGACGGGGCGAAGATCATGCCGACGGCATCGGCGCCGAACTCGGCGGCGAGCGCGGCGTCGGAAGGCTCGGTGACGGCGCAGATCTTGACGAACACGCCCGCGACGGTACCGGGCCTACCCCCGGTTTCCCGCAGCGGTTCGCAGCGACGCGACGGCGCCGGCAGGATCGCCGGACGTCACCAGCGACTCGCCGACGAGGACGGCGTCGTAGCCGGCGGCGGCGAGCGCCGCGGCGTCGTCCGGCCCCCGCACTCCCGACTCGGCCACGCAGACCACATCGTCGGGAAACAGCTTCGCCATCCGCACCGCTCGGTCGTGGTCGACCTCGAAGGTGACGAGGTCGCGCTGATTGACCCCGATGAGCGTCGCTCCCACTGCGTGCGCGCGCTCGAGTTCGGCCTCGTCGTGGATCTCGACCAGGACATCGAGACCGAGTTCGGACGCGAGCGCGTGGAAGTCACGCAGCTCCCGATCGTCCAGCGCGGCGGCGATGAGGAGGACGGCATCGGCACCGATGATCCGTGCGTCGTAGACGTCGCGCTCGGCAACCGTGAAGTCCTTCCGAAGGACCGGCAGCGAACAGCCCGCGCTCGCCGATCGCAGATCGTCCGCGGAGCCACCGAACGATTCCGTGTCGGTCAGGACCGACAGGCAGGTCGCTCCTCCGCGTTCGTAGTCCCCCGCGAGTACTGCCGGCTCGAGGCCGGCGAACAGGTCGCCCTTCGACGGTGAGCGACGCTTCACCTCGGCGATGACCCCGAGACCGTCGACGGTCGCCAATGCGGAGCGGAACCCGCGTGTCGGCGGCGCTTCCGCCGCCTCGAGCGCCAGCGCCTCGATCGGGCGGGAATCGCTCGCCGCTTCGACACGGTGGCGTTCGAGGATGGCATCGAGATAGGTGGCCACGGGGCTCCGGTCAGAGTCGATCGGCGCGACTGGACTTCGCCAGCGCGAGGAGGGGGATCACCAGGAATGCCAGGCCGGAGCACACCAGCAGGATGAGGCCGACGCCGAGCAGCGGCGCGAAGCCGACGGTGAACCCGAGCACGAGAGCGGCGAACGCACCGGCGGCGAGCCCGGCAGGAAGGAACGTGAGCCCCCGTCGCAGCGTCGGCGCGCCCGACGGCGTGTCGTCGACGAGACGAGGGTCGGTGTCGTCCTCGTCCTGATAGGGCGTCCAGGTGTCGCCGACGTCGCGCACCGTGGCGCGCGATGCGGCGGGGACATCGATGGCGGCGTCGTACGCTGACCGCCGCCGGGCATCTCCGAGCACCGTCCACGCCGCGTTGATCCGCGCCATGCGGGCGGAGGCCAGGGCTCGCTCCTCGCTCCCCACCCCAGCGAGGCCGTCCGGGTGGAATCGACGTGCGAGCGCCAGGTACGACATGCGGATCTCGGCCGGGCTGGCCGACGGCGTCACCCCCAACTCGTCGTAGTGCTCCACGATCGCCATCCTACGGATGCCTCCAACCGATCGACCGCCGATGGATCACGGCGTGGTCGTCGTGGTGGCATCGTCATCGACCGGCGGAGCGGTCGTCGTGGTCGTGGTCGTGGTCGGGACCGGAGCGCACGGTGGGACCTCGAGCGAGAAGGTCTCTTCGTCGTCGCCGGAACCGACGACCGCCGTGGCGGTGGTCGATCCGACCCGGTCGCATGCGAACTGGAAAACGATCACCCCGTCCCCGTCGGTCACTCTGGCGGATCCCCCGGCCGGTGCTGGGTCGTCGGTGTCGCTCTCGTCGTCCTCATCGCTCGCGTCATCGTCGGGATCGGTCGTGGTCGTCGTGGTGGCCTGCTGTTCATCGAGCACGACCCAGCCCGATGTGCGAACCCGCACGGCGACCCCGGCCAGGGGCGCCTCCCGGCCGATGCCATCGCCGTCGACGGTCCGTTGGGCGACGCGGACAGCCAGGTTGACGCCCTGGCCCACGATGGGGTTCGCCGGCGTCGTCGATGCACGCACCGCGGTGCCCTCGAACACCTCGGTGTTCAGTCGGATCTCCTTGTCGGCGCCGTCCTCGAGGAAGAAGACCTCGACGTCCATCATCGCAAGCCTCGGCGCCTGGAACGCTCGGACCCGGTACCGCCCCCCAGGCACGCCGGAAAGGATGAACCCGCCGGTCTCGTTGGTGGGCACGTCGGTCCGCTGGACGACGTCGGCGACGAGCCGTTCGATCCGCACGGTGCCGCCGACGACGCCGCCGTCCGGGCCCGACACCGCGCCCCGGATCGTGGCGGTGCCCGCCGAGATGGGGGCGGACGTGGTCGGACGGCCGGGGAAGGCCTCGAGCGCGATCTCGGAGTAGTCGATCGGTCCCGTCGTGGGCGTGGTCGAGGTACTCGACGTGCTCGACGGCGGCGGCAGGAGCCCCGAATCCGGCGCGCCGCATGCGACCAACACAACGCCGGCCAACAGGAGGGCCGACGTCGAGCGCAGCCGCACCGTCATCCGGCGCCGACCGGCGCAAGCGGAAGCTCGTGCACCACTCCTTGCGTGGCCCCGACGACGACCTGCGTGCCCGGCTCGACCTTGCGGCCGCAATAGGCGAGGGCGATCGGGCCGTGCACCGGCGATGTGGCCGCCGAGGTCACCGACGAGGCCGGTCCCACGGTCTCGATCTCGTCCCCGCTCGCAACCGCGGCATCGCACACGATCGCTCGCAGGTGCCGAGGCACGTTCCCGCCGCGGCTGTCGATGCGGGCGACCAGCTCCTGCCCGACGAAACAGCCTTTGGTGAACGAGACCGACTCGTCGATGATCCACTGACCGACCTCGGCCGGGATCACCCCGTCGTGCAGCTCGGCTCCCATCGCGGGGATCCCCTGC